>JAUTCQ010000004.1 GCA_030673845.1 Verrucomicrobiota bacterium JB022 | reverse complement strand
ACGTGCCTGCTTCCGTGAAGCTGCCAAGAAGGCTGGTGCCCAGCTGCTCGAGCCGATCATGAAGGTCGAGGTTGTTACCCCGGAAGATTACGTCGGCGACGTTATCGGCGATCTGAACTCACGTCGTGGTCAGATCCAGGGTCAGGAAGCACGCGGCAACGCGGTTGTCATCGACGCTCTGGTGCCGCTGGCGAACATGTTCAAATATGTCGACAATCTGCGCTCCATGTCGCAGGGTCGCGCCCAGTATTCGATGGTCTTCGACCACAATGCGCCCGTTCCTTCGAACGTTGCGCAGGAAATTCAGGCGAAGTATTCCGGTCAGAACTGATCGGAATACACCCGTAACGTAACTGAAAAATTCCCCCGTCGCGGGGTCTGAAATATAGGAGCCAAAAATGGCAAAGGCAAAATTCGAGCGCAACAAGCCGCACGTAAACATTGGCACGATCGGTCACGTTGACCATGGCAAGACATCGCTGACGGCTGCGATCACGAAGTATTTCGGCGACTTCAAGGCGTACGACCAGATCGACGCTGCGCCTGAAGAAAAGGCTCGTGGTATCACGATTTCGACGGCCCACGTTGAATACGAAACCGACAAGCGTCACTACGCCCACGTTGACTGCCCCGGCCACGCCGACTTCGTCAAGAACATGATCACCGGTGCGGCGCAGATGGACGGTGCTATCCTCGTGGTTTCCGCCGCCGACGGCCCCATGCCGCAAACCCGCGAGCACATCCTCCTCGCCCGCCAGGTCGGCGTGCCGAAGATCGTGGTGTGGCTCAACAAGGTCGACCTCCTCGACGACGAAGACCTCCTCGAGCTCGTCGAAATGGAAGTCCGCGAACTGCTCAGCAAGTACAACTACGATGGCGACAATGCCGCCGTGGTGCGTGGTTCGGCCCTGGGTGCGCTGAACGGCGAGCAACAGTGGGTGGACTCCGTGTCCGAGCTGATGAACACGCTCGACAGCGAAATCCCCGAGCCCGAGCGCGAAATCGACAAGCCCTTCCTGATGTCCGTCGAAGACGTGTTCTCGATCACCGGTCGTGGCACCGTCGCCACCGGTCGTATCGAGCGCGGCAAGGTCAAGGTTGGTGAAGAAGTGGAAATCGTGGGTCTGACCGACACCAAGAAGACCACCGTGACCGGCGTGGAAATGTTCCGCAAGCTCCTCCCCGAAGGTCAAGCCGGTGACAACGTCGGCCTGCTCCTCCGTGGCGTGGCCAAGGACGACATCGAGCGCGGCCACGTGCTCGCCAAGACCGGTTCCATCAAGCCGCACACCAAGGCCAAGGCCGAAATCTACGTCCTGACCAAGGACGAAGGTGGCCGCCACACGCCGTTCTTCTCCGGCTACCGCCCGCAGTTCTACTTCCGCACGACCGACGTTACGGGCATCCTGACCCTGCCGGCTGGCGTGGAAATGGTGATGCCGGGTGACAACCTTGCGGTGGAAATCGAACTCGGCAAGCCGATCGCGATGGAAGCCGGTCAGCGCTTCGCCATTCGTGAAGGTGGCCGCACCATCGGTGCCGGTCGCGTGATCGAAGTGATCGCCTAAGACCGATTTTCGGATTTTTTACTGGCGTTGCCGGAGATCTTGACTAAGGATCTCCGGCTTCCGCCTCTTTTTTACAGGGTAGTAGCTCAATTGGTAGAGTAGTGGTCTCCAAAACCATTGGTTGGGGGTTCGAGTCCCTCCTGCCCTGCCACTTTTCGTAGTGGCACCTCAGTCAGGACATTTTCTTTTCAGGTAAACGTGACCTGACTCAGCTGCCTTTGCGGCATTTTCTTCACCCATTCCCATGAGCAATCCTTTCCGACGCTTCGGCATCTTCCTCTCCGAGACATCTGCGGAGCTGCGCAAGTCTGTCTGGCCGACCGGGAGCGAGCTGCGCGACAGCACGATCGTCGTCTTCATTGCCACGGTCCTGCTGGGCATCTTCGTCGCCCTCGCGGATTTCAGCGTCTACGGGTTTGTCGAACTCTTTACCAAGTTGGTGCGCGGGTAGGCTGTAAAAGCCCCCGCGCTCTTGTTGTTTCCATGTCCTTTGATTCCGAAAACGCCTCCGGGCCCACGGCGAACCCCCAACGTGAGGGTAAGTGGTATGTGGTGCAGACGCTCTCCAACAAGGAGATGACGGCGAAGCGTTACATCGACCGCTACATCAGCGAGTACGAGCTCGACGACTACATCTTCGAAGTCCTCGTGCCCAGCGAAACGGTCTCGGAAGTCAAGCAAGGCAAGAAGACCCAACGCCAGCGCAAGCTCTACCCCAACTACATCTTCCTGCACTGCCGCCTCTACGACGAGGACGACCGCCTGGTGCAAAAAGTGTGGTACTACATCAACGGGGCAGACGGCGTGATCGGGTTTGCTGGAGGCCAACGCCCCGCCGCACTCAAGCAGGACGAAATCGAAGGCATCCTCCAGAAGGTTGCCGAGTCCGAAGGCAAGGAAGTGCCCAAGGTGCAATACGAGCTCGGCGAAGAGGTCAAGATTACCGACGGTCCCTTCGTCAACCTCACGGGCCGCATCGACGAAATCAACCCCGAAGCCGGCCAGCTCAAGGTCTCCGTATCCATTTTTGGCCGCTTCACGCCCGTTACCCTCGAGTACTGGCAAGTCGAGCGCGTCACCGAAGAAGACTAGGCGCTCAATCCCCATTTACGCTTTAATACCTTTCCATCATGGCCAAGAAAGTCACCGGTCTCATCAAGTTGCAACTGCCCGCCGGCGCTGCCAATCCGGCTCCGCCCGTCGGTCCGGCTCTGGGTGCCGCCGGCGTGAACATCATGGGCTTCTGTAAGGAGTTCAACGCCCGCACGAAGGATCAAGCGGGCATGATCCTGCCGGTGGTCATCACCGTCTATCAGGACCGCTCCTTCACCTTCATCCTCAAGAGCCCGCCCGCGGCCGTCCTCCTCAAGAAGAAGGCCGGTATCGCCAGCGGCTCCGGCGTGCCCAACAAGACCAAGGTTGGTACTGTCACGCGCGCCCAGATCAAGGAGATCTGCGAGATCAAGAAGGAAGACCTCAGCGCCAAGAGCCCTGAAGCCGCCCAGCGCATCATCGAAGGCACCGCCCGCTCGATGGGCATCGAAGTTGTCGACTAAGTTTTAACCCTGCAACGACTGAACCTCCACGGAGGGAGTTGAAGATATGCCCGCTATCGCAAAACGCTACGCCGCCGCCACCAAGCAAGTGGACCGGTTGCGCACCTATCAGTTGGACGAAGCCCTCAAGACGCTCGCCAGCTTCCCCAAAGCCAAGTTCGATGAAACGGTCGAGCTTTCCTGCCACCTCGGTGTCGACCCCCGCCAGTCCAATCAAATGGTCCGCGGCGTGGTCAACCTGCCCAACGGTTCCGGCAAGAAGGTCCGCGTGATCGTCTTTACCGAAATCCCCGACGTAGCCAAGGAAGCCGGCGCCGACGAAGCTGGCCTCGAAGACCTGCTCAAGCGCGTCGAAGACGGCTGGACGGATTTTGACGTCGCCATCGCCACCCCTGCTGCGATGAAGGAAGTTCGCCGCGTCGCCCGCGTGCTCGGCCCGCGTGGCTTGATGCCGAACCCCAAGAGCGGCACCGTGACCGATGACACCGCCGCAGCCGTGAAGGCTGTGAAGGGTGGGGGCCGCGTCGAGTTCAAGATGGACAAGACCGCCAACATCGGCGTCATCGTCGGCAAGCGCTCCTTTACCGGCGAGCAGCTCGAAGAAAACATCAAGACCGTGATCGACGCCATCGGCAAGCTGCGCCCGGACGGCCTCAAGGGCCAGCGCTACATCAAGTCGATGACCATCTCCGGCACCATGACCCCTGGCGTCAAGCTCGACCAGAGCCTCTTCGCCTCCTACTAACCGCCGAACCGAGAACACGCCATGCAATCTGAAAAGCAATACCTCGTCGAAGAGGTCCTCAGCTACCTGGATCGTTCGGACTACCTGTTTCTGGTCGACTTCACGGGCCTGACGGTTGCGGATACCGAAGAACTGCGCAAGCGCCTGGCTGCCGTCGATGCGGAATTCCACGTCGTCAAGAACAGCATTTTCCGCCGCGCCGCCGGCGAACGCGAATACCCCGAAATGGGCGAGTGGCTCAACGGCCACACCGGCCTCATCTTCGGTGGCGAGAAGATCCCCGCCGTCGCGACCGCCGTCGAAAAGTTCCAGAAGGATTCGAAGAAGCTCGTCATCAAGGGCGCCGTTCTGTCCAAGAACCTCGTCTCCGCTGCCGACTTCAGCAACCTGAAGGACCTGCCCACGATCGAAGGCGTCCGCGCCCAACTGCTCGCCCTCATCAACACCCCCGCCACCTCGCTGGTGCGCCTGCTCAACGCCCCCGGCCAGCAGTTCGTCACCATCATCGACGCCCGCAAGCGCGATCTCGAGGAAAAGGGTGGCGCCCAGGCCTAGGCCCCGGGCTCTTTATACCATTTTTGAACATCTTCAGGCTTCCTGAAGCCAAAAAACGTTAAGTAACTCCAACAATTGGACCCATTGGGAGGCGCGACCTCGTAATTGCCCTAACGGGCGCCAAGGGACCAGAAGGAAATCCAATGTCCGACATCACCTCCGAACAAGTCGTCGAATGGTTGAGCAACCTCACCATTCTTGAAGCCACCAAGCTCGTCAAGGAGCTCGAAGAAAAGTGGGGCGTTTCCGCCGCCGCTCCTGTCGCCGTCGCCGCCGCTGGTGCCGCCGCCCCGGCCGCTGCCGAGGAGAAGGAAGAACAAACCGAATTTGACGTGATCCTCGAGTCCGCTGGCGACAAGAAGATCAACGTCATTAAGGAAGTTCGTGCCATCACCGGCCTGGGCCTCAAGGAAGCCAAGGACCTGGTCGAAGGCGCTCCGAAGCCCGTCAAGGAAGGCGCGACCAAGGAAGACGCGGAAGCCATCAAGAAGCAGCTCGAAGCTGCCGGCGCTACCGTCAAAATCAAGTAACGCAAATCGACGTTTCTGCGTTCCAGTTTATTTCCCAGGCAGCCAGGCGGCTCGCACCAGTCGAGTCGTCTGGCCTGCCTGTCTTCATTTGTTCTTACCCAAGGATCCCTGCCTAAGGGAGCCACAACCCCGCCGGATGCCAACGCCTGATTGAGCCGCCTTTGTGCCGCCTCGACCATGCTCTGGCCTTAGTGGGGCCGCCCATCCTCCACACCTCCAACGTATCGCCATGTCCGACCGCATCAACTTCGGGAAACTGAAAGAGGTCATCTCTCCTCCGAACCTGATCCAGATTCAGGCCAACTCGTTCAAGGAGTTCCTGCAGGCAGAGCTGCCTGTGGCTCAACGCCAGCACGTCGGTTTGGAAGCCGTTTTACGGGAAGTCTTCCCGATTGAGAGCTACGACGGCCGTTGCAGCCTCGAGTACGTTTCTTACAACGTCACCCCGCCGAAGATGACGGAGATGGAAGCGATCCGCGAAGGCGTCAGCTTCTCGACTTCCCTCTACGTCAAGCTCCGCCTGCGCGAAGAAGAGGCGATCAAGGACGAAGAAATTTACATGGGCGAGCTGCCCATGATCACCGAGCGCGGCTCGTTCATCATCAACGGCGCCGAGCGCGTCATCGTCTCCCAGCTCCACCGCTCCCCTGGCATTGCCTTCGAAGTGGCACCGCACACCAGCGGCAAGAGCCTGCACAGCTTCCGCATCATCCCCGACCGCGGCACCTGGCTGGAGACGCAGTTCGACCAGAACGACCTGCTCTACGTCTACCTCGACCGCCGCCGTCGCCGCCGCAAGTTTCTCATCACTACGCTGTTGCGTGCGATGGGCTATGGCAGCGACTACGAGATCCTCAATTTCTTCTACGATATCGAGGAGCTGAATGTGACGGAAGCCTTGGCGATGGACAGCGTGTCCCGCCTCGTGCTGGTCGAAGACCTCGTCGACGCCGAGAAGGGCGCCGTGCTCGCCCGCGCGTTCGAGCCGCTGACCAAGACGATCGTCCGCAGCATCGAAGCCGCCGGCATCGACACTGTGCGCGTGATCGACACGACTATCGACGACGGCGCGATCATCCGCTGCCTCAAGAAGGACCCGACGCGTAACGAAGACGAGGCCCTCAAGGATATTTACAAGCGCCTGCGCCCCGGCGAACCGCCGACCACGGCCAATGCCCGTGCCCTGCTCAAGCGCCTCTTCATGGACCCGAAGCGCTACGACCTCGGGCGCGTGGGTCGCTACAAGATCAACCAGAAGCTGACGCTGACGACCGATCTGGACGTGCGCACGATCAATGTCGAAGACATCGTGGCCGCGACCAAGTACCTCGTGAAGCTGAAGAAGGGCGAGGGCGTCGTCGACGATATCGACCACCTCGGCAGCCGCCGCGTCCGCACGGTGGGTGAGCTTTTGATGAATCAGTGCCGGATCGGCCTGGCCCGGACGGAGCGCACCGTCAAGGAGCGCATGACCCTGTATGATCAATCCGTGGATTCGATCACCCCGGGCAAGCTGATCAACCCGAAGGCCCTGAGCACGGTGATCCGCGACTTCTTCGCACGCAGCCAGCTCAGCCAGTTCATGGACCAGATCAACCCGCTCGCGGAAGTGACGCACAAGCGCCGCCTCTCCGCCCTCGGGCCCGGTGGTTTGAACCGTGAGCGTGCGGGCTTCGAAGTGCGCGACGTGCACCCCTCGCACTATGGCCGTATCTGCCCGATTGAGACGCCGGAAGGTCCGAACATCGGTCTGATCAACAGCCTTTCCATTTACTCCCGCGTCAACGAGTTCGGCTTCATCGAAGCTCCGTATCGTGTGGTGAAGGGCGGCGAGGTTTCCGACGAAATCGTCTACCTCAATGCCGACCTCGAAGAAGGCAAGACCATCGCCCAGGCCAATGCCCGGGTCGAAGGCCGCCACTTCGTGGGCCGTGTGACCGCTCGCCGTGGTGACGACTTCCTCGAAGTCGATCCCTCCGAAGTCGACCTGATGGACGTTTCGCCCAAGCAGGTGGTTTCGGTCGCGGCCGGCCTGATCCCGTTCCTCGAGCACGACGACGCCAATCGCGCGTTGATGGGCTCGAACATGCAGCGCCAAGGTGTGCCGCTGCTCCAGACGGAAGCCCCGCTTGTCGGCACCGGGATCGAAGGCCGTGTGGCCCGCGACTCCAAGACGGTGACGATTGCGGAAGCCCCCGGCATCGTGGCCAGCGTCGACGCCCGCCGCATTGTGGTGACGCGCGATGGCACGGCCCCCAAGCTGGGCAAGCGCCCGAAGAGCGACCCGAAGAACGGCATCTGGGTTTACGAGCTGCGCAAGTTCCTCCGCTCCAACGCCGGCACCTGCTTCAACCAGAAGCCCCGCGTGCTCAGCGGCCAGGAAGTGAAGGAAGGCGACCTGCTCGCCGACGGCGCTTCGACCGACAAGGGCGACCTCGCGATCGGCAAGAACGTGCTCGTGGCCTACATGCCGTGGAATGGTTACAACTTCGAAGACGCGATCCTGATCTCCGAGCGCCTGCTCGCCGACGACGTCTACACCTCGATCCACATCGAGGAGTTTGAAGTGACCGCTCGCGACACCAAGCTCGGGCCGGAAGAAATCACGCGCGACATCCCGAACGTGGGTGAAGAAGCCCTCAAGAACCTCAGCCACGACGGCGTTATCCGCGTCGGTGCCGAGGTGAAGCCGGGTGACATCCTGGTCGGCAAGATCACGCCCAAGAGCGAGACCGAGCTGGCCCCGGAAGAGAAGCTGCTGCGCGCGATCTTCGGCGAAAAGGCTGCGGACGTGAAGGACACCTCGCTGCTCGTCCCCTCCGGTACCTACGGCATCGTGATGGACGTCAAGGTCTCCAGCCGCGTCGACGGCGAGCCCGAAAAGCTCTCCGCTTCCGACCGCCGCCGTCAGATCAAGAAGATCAACGAGGAATACCGTGCGCAGGGCGACAAGCTCCGCGAAAGCCTCACGGAAAGCCTTTCCAACATCCTTTTGGGTGAAAAGATTCCGCTCGACGTCGTGAACAGCGAGTCCGGCGAAGTCATCATCCCCGCCAACCGCAAGATCACGAAGACCTTGCTGCGCCGCCTCGCCGCCGTCTACAAGTCGATCGACATCGACCCGTCGCCGGTGCGCATCAAGATCATGGAGATCATCGAGAGCTTCAAGAGCAAGTTCGATGAGCTCGATGAGGAGCAGCAGCGCAAGGTCGACCAGGTTGAATCGGGCAACGACGTCGAATCCGGCACGATCAAGAACGTGAAGGTCTACGTCGCCACCAAGCGCAAGATCCAGGTGGGTGACAAGATGGCCGGTCGCCACGGTAACAAGGGCGTTGTGGCCAAGATCGTCCCGATCGAAGACATGCCCTACCTCGAAGATGGCACTTCGGTCGACATCTGCCTCAATCCGCTGGGCGTGCCTTCGCGGATGAACGTGGGCCAGGTGCTCGAGTGCCACTTGGGCTTTGCCTGTAAGCGCCTCGGCATCAAGATCGCCACCCCGGTGTTCGACGGTATCCCGGAAGCCAAGATCAAGGACTACCTGCGCCAGGCCAAGCTGCCTGAAACGGGTAAGAGCTTCCTGGTTGACGGTCGCACCGGTAACCGCCTCGACCAGGCGGTGGTCGTGGGCTACACCTACATGCTGAAGCTGAACCACCTTGTGGCGGACAAGATCCACGCCCGCGCGGTTGGCCCCTACAGCCTCATCACCCAGCAACCCCTCGGCGGTAAGGCCCAATACGGCGGCCAGCGCTTCGGGGAAATGGAAGTGTGGGCGCTCGAGGCCTATGGTGCCGCTTACACGCTGCAGGAACTGCTCACCGTCAAGTCCGACGACGTGCAGGGCCGTACCAAGATTTACGAGCAATTGGTCAAGGGCGACAACAGCCTCCAAGCCGGCACGCCGCAGTCCTTCAACGTGTTGATGAAGGAAATGCAGAGCCTGTGCCTCGACGTCCGCCTGGGTAACCAGGACCCGCTGGCCTCCGCTTTCGGAGCCTAAACTTCGCGCCTATCCGCACCCCCTCCACGCCATGAGTTCCACGACCGACGAAATTCAGAATCGCGAGATCCGCGACCTTCTCGGCTTCGAGAAGGACCAGTCGTTCGACCAGGTCAGCATCAGCATCGCTTCGCCCGACACGATCCGCCAGTGGTCGCGCGGCGAGGTGAAGAACCCGGAAACGATCAACTACCGCACTTTCAAGCCTGAGCCCGGCGGCCTCTTCTGCCAGCGCATCTTCGGGCCGGTGCGGGACTACGAGTGCGCCTGCGGTAAGTACAAGCGCATCAAGTACAAGGGTGTCATTTGCGACCGTTGCGGTGTCGAAGTCACGATCAGCCGCGTGCGCCGCGAGCGCATGGGCCACATCGAGCTCGCCGTGCCTTGCTCCCACATCTGGTTCCTCAAGAGCATGCCGAGCCGCCTCGGCCTCCTGCTCGACTTGACCGCGCGTAACCTCGAGCGCGTGATCTATTACGAAAACTACATCGTAACGGATCCGGGCAAGACGCCGCTGGAAGAGAAGCAGCTGCTGAGCGAGCAGGACTACCAGGCCGCCGTCGACGAGTATGGCGAAGACGCTTTCGAGGCCGAGATGGGTGCCGGCGCGCTGCGCAAGGTGCTCGAACGCCTCGACATGCAGGCCGAAGTCGACCTGCTCTACGAGCAAATGGGCAACACCCGCTCGAAGCAGATCAAGAAGAAGCTCTCCAAGCGCCTCAAGGTGCTGCAAGGCTTCATCCAGTCCGAGAGCCGCCCCGAGTGGATGGTGCTCGAAGTGCTGCCCGTGATCCCGCCGGACCTGCGCCCGCTCGTCCCGCTGGAAGGCGGCCGCTTCGCCACCTCCGACCTCAACGACCTTTACCGCCGCGTCATCAACCGGAACAACCGCCTCAAGAACCTCTTGATGCTGAAGACGCCGGACGTGATCATCCATAACGAAAAGCGCATGCTGCAGGAGTCTGTGGACGCGCTCTTCGACAATGGACGCCACGGCCGCGCCGTCACCGGTGCCGGCAATCGCCCCCTCAAGTCTCTCAGCGACATGCTGAAGGGCAAGCAGGGCCGCTTCCGTCAAAACCTGCTCGGTAAGCGCGTGGACTACTCCGGCCGTTCCGTGATCGTGATCGGTCCGGACCTGAAGCTCCACCAGTGCGGTCTGCCCAAGAAGATGGCGCTCGTGCTGTTCGAGCCGTTCATCATCCGCCGCCTCAAGGAGCTGGGCTTCGTCCACACCGTACGTGGCGCGCGCAAGATGATCGAAAAGCGCAGCCCCGAAGTGTGGGACATCCTGGAAGAAGTGACGAAGGGCCACCCGGTGCTGCTCAACCGCGCGCCAACGCTCCACCGCCTTTCCATCCAGGCCTTCGAGCCCACCCTGATCGAGGGTGACGCCATCCGCCTGCACCCGCTCGTTTGCTCGCCTTACAACGCGGACTTCGACGGTGACCAGATGGCCGTGCACGTGCCGCTCTCGCTCGAGGCCATCCTCGAGGCGAAGCTGCTCATGCTCTCGACCAACAACATCTTCTCGCCCTCCAGCGGTGACCCGATCCTCACGCCGTCGCAGGACGTCGTGCTCGGCTCGTACTACCTCACGCTGGAGCCCCGCTTCGAGCCGGAAGACGAGAGCAAGCTGCCCCTCTTCAACGACGCGACCGAAGTGTTGCTCGCGGAGGCCGACGGCGTGGTGTTCAAGCACGACTGGATCCGGATGAAGAACCCGGACTACGGTCGCGACACCGTGCACGGCAAGAAGGACAAGAAGGTCATCGTCACGACTCCTGGCCGCGTGCTCTTCAGCACCATCTGGCCGGAGATCCTCGGCTTCATCAACTTTGCCGTGCCGAAGAAGAAGCTCGGTAGCCTGATCAACGACACCTACCAGCATGCTGGCAAGGAAGAGTCGATCCTGCTGCTCGACCGCCTCAAGGAGCTCGGCTTCCGCATCGCCACCATCGCCGGTATCTCCATCGGCATGGAAGACATGATCATCCCGCCGGAAAAGCCCGACATCGTGAAGCGTGCGCGCGATCGCATCGCCGAGGTGGCCGAGCAATACCGCCGCGGTATCATCACCGGAGGCGAGCGCTACAACAAGGTGATCGACATCTGGACGGGTGCGACCGACGAAATTGCCAAGGCGGTGTTCGATCAATTGAACCGCAACAACGGCAAGAAGGAAGTCAACCCGGTGTTCCTTATGATGGATTCCGGCGCGCGGGGTAACAAGCAACAGGTCCGCCAGCTGTGCGGTACCCGTGGTTTGATGGCCAAGCCCTCCGGCGAAATCATCGAACGCCCGATTCTGTCGTCCTTCCGCGAAGGCCTCACGGTGCTCGAGTACTTCATCTCGACCCACGGCGCCCGTAAGGGTCTGGCCGACACCGCGCTGAAGACGGCCGACGCCGGTTACCTGACCCGTAAGCTTTGCGACGTGGCGATGGACATCATCATCACCGAAGGCGACTGCGGTAACCGCGACGGCATCTGGAAGCACGCCATCTATGAGGGCGACGACGAAATCGTGCCGCTGCGCGACCGTATCACCGGCCGCTGCTCCAGCAACGACATTCCCAACCCGCTCAACCCGGACGAGCTGCTCGCCGCCAGCGGCCAGCTGATCACCGCCCCGATGGCCCGCCGCATCGAGGAAATGGGCATCGAGCGCGTCAAGATCATGTCGCCGCTCACCCACTCCCGCAAGAACCGCCTCTCGGCCAAGGCCTACGGCATCAACCCGGCGACCAACGCCGTGGTCGAAGTCGGCACCGCCGTCGGTATCATTGCGGCTCAGTCGATCGGTGAGCCCGGCACGCAGCTGACGATGCGTACCTTCCACATCGGTGGTATCGCCTCCGCGCTTTCGCAATCCGCCGAGATCCGCGTGCGCCACTCCGGTATCGTCCGTTTCTCCGGCCTGCGCCTCGTCGAGGTGAACAACGGCGCCGCCCTCGTGGTGCTCAACAAGACCGGTCAGGTGACGATCGTGGACGAGAAGGACCGCGAGCTGGAAAACTACAACATTCCGGCCGGTGCTGTGCTCGGCATCAACGATGGCGACCGCATTGAAAGCGGCGCGACCCTCGTCCAGTGGGACCCGTTCAACGTGCCGATTCTTTCCGAAAAGGAAGGTCTCGTCCGCTTCCGCGACATGATCCCGGGCGTGACGGTCAAGCGCGACGTCGACCCCTCCAGCGGCCGTATCGCCACCATGGTGGTCGAACACCGCGAAGACCTCAGCCCGCAAGTCGAAGTGGTGGACGCCAACGGCAAGCTGCTCGCGACCTACGCCATTCCGACCGGTGCTACCGTGTCCGTCAATGAAGGCGACGAAATCGCGGCCGGTTCGCTCCTCGCCAAGACGCCTCGCCAGGCGTCCAAGACGCAGGACATTACCGGTGGTCTGCCCCGTGTGGCCGAGCTCTTCGAAGCCCGCCGCCCGAAGGAAGCCGCCGAAATGGCCAAGATCGAAGGCATTGTCTCCATGGGAGGCAGCGTCCGCGGCAAGAAGCGCCTGATGGTGACCGACCAGGAAACCGGGCAGGAAGAGGAACACCTCATCCCGCACGGCAAGCACATCATCGTGCAACCGGGCGACATCGTGCGCAAGGGCCAGCATATTACCGAAGGCGCGGCCGACCCGCACGAAATCCTCGAGATTCTCGGGCCGTCCGCCGTGCAGGAATACATCCTCAGCGAGATCCAAAAGGTCTACCGCATGCAGGGTGTGACGATTAACGACAAGCACATCGAGCTGATCATCAGCCAGATGCTCCGCAAGGTCCGCATCACCGATCCGGGTGACGGCGACTTCTTCTGGGGCGAGCAGATCGATCGCGAGACGTTCCTCGACGAAAACCGTCGCCTCGAAGAGGCCGGTGGTCAGCCCGCCGAAGGCGAGCCGATCATGCTCGGCATCACCAAGGCCTCCGTCGAGACCGAGTCGTTCATCTCCGCCGCTTCCTTCCAGGAGACCACCCGCGTCCTCACCGAAGCCGCCACGCTTGGCAAGATCGACAAGCTCGAAGGCTTCAAGGAGAACGTGATCATGGGTCACCTCATCCCGGCCGGCACCGGCCTGCCGCGTTACCGCCGCCTCAAGATCAACACGATCGGCGCGGCCATCCCCGAAGAGGACGTCATCTAGGCCCTCTTCCTTTTACCAGGCTTTCAGGAGCCGCGCCCGCTGCCAAACTGCGGCGGGCGCGGTTTTTATTCTATTTAAGCTTGATTCGCCCAAGAAAGTACTTGCTGACCACCGTGAGTACTGTAGTTTTACCGCTTTTCCTTTCTAACACCCTTTAGGTAACACATGCCCACCATTAACCAACTCGTCCGCAAGCCGCGCGTCTTGCAGAAGGAGAAGAGCAAGAGCCCCGCACTGAAGTCTTGCCCCTTCCGTCGTGGCGTCTGCACCCAGGTGATGACCCGCACCCCCAAGAAGCCGAACTCCGCTATCCGCAAGGTGGCGAAGGTTCGCCTGACCTCCGGCTACGAAGTGATCGCCTATATTCCCGATGAAGGTCACAGCCTGCAGGAGCACAGTGTCGTGTTGGTCCGCGGTGGCCGTGTGAAGGACTTGCCCGGTGTTCGCTATCACATTGTTCGCGGCACGCTCGACTGCACGGGCGTCGATAGCCGCCGTCGTAGCCGTTCCAAGTACGGCGTCAAGCGTCCCAAGCCCGGTGCCGCTCCGGCCACCAAGGGCAAGAAGAAGTAACCCACCCTTTCGAGGTACTACCGAACGAACCCATGTCACGTCGTCGCCGCGCCGAAAAACGCGAACTCATTCCTGACCCGCGCTACAACAGCCCGCTCGTCAGCCAGTTGATCAACGTCACCATGCTCGACGGCAAGAAGTCCGTCGCGCTCAAAATCGTTTACGGCGCTTTCGAGCGTGTGAGTGAAGAGCTGCAAAAGGGTGACCCTGTGGACCTCATGTTGGGTGCCCTGGAAAACATCCGCCCCAAGCTGGAGGTCAAAAGCCGCCGCGTGGGTGGTGCTACCTATCAGGTGCCGCTGGAAATCTCTTTCGAACGCCAGACCAGCCTTGCGCTGCGTTGGCTCGTGGACGCTGCTCGCAGCCGCCGTGGCCCGATGCGCGAAAACCTGGCCGCTGAACTCATCGACGCCTACAACAACACCGGCACCGTGGTGAAGAAGAAGGACGACACGCACAAGATGGCCCAGGCCAATCGCGCGTTCGCCCACCTGCGCTGGTAGTAGGGTTGACTTCCGAGACCCTTCTCACACCGCCAACTCGCCAGCAAAAACCGCCAGAAACCATGTCTGCGACCATCGACCCGACCAAACTTTCGCCCGCCAACGCGAAGGAGCGCCAATACCCGCTCGAGTTTCAGCGTAACTTCGGTATCGCTGCCCACATCGACGCCGGTAAGACGACCACGACCGAGCGTATCCTTTATTACTCCGGCAAGATCCACAAGATCGGTGAAGTGCACGAAGGTGCCGCCACCACCGACTGGATGGAGCAAGAGCGCGAACGCGGTATCACCATCACCGCCGCTGCTGTTTCCTCCGAGTGGACGACGAAGCAAGGCCCGCGCGAAGGCATCAAGCACCGCATCAACATCATCGACACCCCCGGCCACGTGGACTTCACGGCCGAGGTGGAGCGCTCGTTGAAGGTGCTCGACGGCGCGGTCGCCGTGTTCTGCGCGGTCGGTCACGTTCAGCCCCAGTCCGAAACGGTCTGGCGCCAGATGAACAAGTACCACGTGCCCCGCATTGCGTTCGTCAACAAGATGGACCGCACGGGTGCCGACTTCTTTGGCTGCATCGACTCGATGCGCGAAAAGCTGCGCGCCAACGCCCACCCGCTCTACCTGCCGATCGGCGCCGAGGAAAACCTCAAGGGCCTGATCGACCTGGTGGAAATGAAGGCCATCACGTACGATGAGACCGACAAGTGGGGTGCCAAGCTCTTCATCGACGAGATCCCCGAGGAATACCGCGAGCAGGCCGAAGAATACCGCGCCACTTTGCTCGAAGAAGTCTCTTCGCACAACGAAGAGCTGATGGAGAAGTTCCTCAACGACGAAGAAATCTCCAGTGAAGAGCTGCGCGAAGGCATCCGCCGCGCCACGCTCTCGCTCGAGTTCGTCGGTGTGATCCCTGGCTCCGCCTTCAAGAACAAGGGCGTGCAGCGCGTGCTCGACGCGGTGGTGGACTACCTGCCCAGCCCGCTCGACATCCCGCCGCAAAAGGCGCACCACGTCGACAACGAAGAGGAGATCATCGAAGTCTCCCCCAACGACAGCGCCCCGATGGCTGGCCTCGCGTTCAAGCTCTGGACCGACCCCTTCACCGGCCGACTCGTCTTCTTCCGCATTTACCAAGGCACGCTCCGCAAGGGCACGGCCCTCATCAACCAGCGCACCGGCAAGACCGAGCGTGTGTCGCGCCTCATGGTGCTGCACGCCGACCGCCGCGAAGACGTGGATGTGGCCTACTCTGGCGACATCGTTGCGATCATCGGCGCCAAGGAAGTCCGCACTGGCGACACGCTGTGCGACAAGGGCGTTGAGCTGACCCTCGAGCCGCCGACCTTCCCCGAGCCCGTCATCAACATGTCGGTGGAGCCCGCCTCCAAGGCTGACCAGGAAAAGCTCTCGCTGGCCCTGCAAAGCCTGGCAGACGAAGACCCGACCTTCCGCGTGATGACCAACGAGGAAACCGGTCAGACCATTATCGCCGGTATGGGCGAGCTTCACCTCGACATCATCAAGGACCGCCTCCTGCGCGAGTTCAAGGTGGATGCCGCCGTGGGTAAGCCGCAAATCTCCTACCGCGAGTCGATTCAGGCCGCCGCCGATGGCGTGGGCAAGTTCGTCCGCCAGTCCGGTGGTCGCGGTCAATACGGCCACGCCGAGATCAAGCTCGAGCCCAACGAAAAGGGCAAGGGCTACGAGTTCTCCAACGAAATCGTGGGCGGCGTGATCCCGAAGGAATACATCCGCCCGACGGAAGAAGGCATCAAGGAAGCCATGAACAACGGCACGGTCGCGGGTTTCCCGGTGATCGACTGCAAGGTGCGCCTCGTGTTCGGTTCTTTCCACGAAGTCGACTCCAACGAAATGGCGTTCCGCATGGCTGGTATCTTCGCGTTCCGCGATGCGATGCAGAAGGCGCAAGCCCAGCTGCTCGAGCCGGTCATGAAGGTCGAAGTCGAAGTGCCGGACGAATACCAAGGTGACATTGTGGGCGACCTCAATCGCCGCCGGGGTATCATCCAAGGCATGACCTCCAAGAACGGCATCGCCAAGGTCAATGCCTTCGTCCCTCTCGAAAAGATGTTTGGCTATTCCACCGACGTGCGCTCGCTCTCCAAGGGCCGTGCCAGCTACGCGATGGAGTTCAGCCACTACGAACCCGTGCCGAACAACCTGGTGGCGGAGATCGTCAAGACCTCCTCCCGAGCCCCGGCCCGTACCTAATTTCAATCCAACTTTTAGCAGAGAATACCTCCCATGGCTGGTCCCCGCATTCGCATCAAGCTGCAAGGCTACGACTACCGTATCATCGACCAAAGCGCCTCCGACATCGTCGACACGGCCAAGCGCTCCGGCGCTCGTGTTGCCGGCCCGGTGCCGCTGCCGACCTACATCGAGAAGCGCTCGTTCAATCGCTCGGTGCACGGTGACAAGAAGTCGGCCGAACAGTTTGAGCAGCGCACCCACAAGCGCCTGATCGACATCGTCGAGCCGACCGCCCAAACGGTGGACGAGCTGAAGAAGCTCAACCTTCCGGCAGGCGTCGATATCTCGATCAACGTCTAGGTTTCGGACCCCGCTACGAGGTCTCTTTCCTTTCGCCCCGGCCGTGTGCCGGGGCTTTTTTGTCGCCACGGGGTGGGGCAGTACAGAAACTGTGCCACTGCCGCATATTTTACGGAATCTGGCGTTGACACGTATCGTTGGTACCTGCAGTGTCCTCCCTTTCGTGCTTATCAGCTGATCGGAAAGCCGACGGTGTTCACCGCGGACCTCTTTGCGGCAGATGAGTGCAAAACTACAGGTAACCGCCGGTTAGCTACCGGCAAATGAGTTCTATTTTCTTTTTTTAACCTCTAATGCAGGGTTTTCAACGTCTGCTCCGCAGACCCCTGCCGCTTAGATCATGAATCAACTAATCGGTAAAAAGATCGGGATGACCCAGGTCTACACGGACGACAACCAGCTTGTGCCGGTGACCGTCATTGAGGCTGGGCCTTGCCCGATCGTGCAGATCAAGACGCCTGAAAAGGACGGCTACCACGCTGTTCAGATCGGCTTCGGTGCCAAGAAGGAGAAGAATACCTCCCAGGGCATGAAGGGTCACTTCGCCAAGGCTGGCGTGGAGCAGCAGCGCATCCTGCGGGAAATCCGCCTGGAAGACGCCGCTCAAGCCGAGCTTGGCCAAAACCTCACCGTCGAGATCTTCGACGGCGTGGAGAAGATCGACGTGATCTCGACCACCAAGGGTCGGGGCTTCGCCGGTGTGATGAAGCGCTGGAACTTCGCGGGCGGCCCTGCCTCTCACGGTTCCATGTTCCACCGTCGCGGTGGTTCCTATGGTATGCGCCAGTTCCCGGGCGAGATCGCCAAGGGCAAAAAGATGCCTGGTCACTACGGCTCCGATCAGCGCACCGTGCAAAACCTCAAGGTCGTCAAGGTGCTCGCCGACAAGAACCTGATTCTCGTCAAGGGCAGCGTCCCCGGCGCCAACGGTTCTACCGTCATCGTCCGCCGCGCCATCAAGCAACGCAAGTCCGCCTAGCCTGACTGGAGATAACTACCGATGAAACTCAAGTTTTATACCGCTGACGGCGCTTCCTCCTCCGAGAAGGAGTATGCCATCCCCGCGTATGATGGGGAAAAGGGCGTGCAGGCGCTGAAACAGGTCATCCTCGCCCTTCAGGCCAACCGCCGCCAGGGCACGTCTTCGACCAAGACGATGAGCACCGTGCACGGCACGGGCAAAAAGCCGTTCCGCCAAAAGGGCACCGGCCGCGCTCGTCAAGGCTCGATGGTCCGCCCGCAGCACTACCACGGCGCTGTCGCCCACGGCCCCCAGCCCCGCGACTGGAGCCAGAAGGTCAACCGCAAGATGAAGCGCCTCGCGCTGGCCCGTGCTCTCTTCGAGCGCGCCCGCGATGGTGAAGTGGCGGTGATCGAGAAGTGGGAAGTTGCCGAGCGCAAGACCCGCGTCTTCAACTCGATCCTCAAGAACATCGCCCCCGCCGGCCGCGTGCTGGTGCTCGATGATTCCTGGGCCGACCAAACTATCCTCGCCGCCCGCAACCTCGCCCGTGTGGACGTGAACGAAGCGGCCGATGTCAACGCCCTCGATCTTTGCGACTACGACGCCGTCGTCGTTAGCGAAAAGGGCATCGAAAAGCTCCTCAGCCGAGTGACCGGAGGGAATGCGTAATGACCCACGCCGCTAATATCATTATCGAGCCGCTCCTGACCGAAAAGGCCACGGAGAAGCAAAGCAACGCGAACCAATACACCTTCAAGGTCGCTCGTGGCGCCAATGCGGACGCCATCAAGCAGGCCATCGAAAAGCAATTCGAAGTGAAGGTCGTGGCGGTGCAGACCGTTAACGTGAAGCCCAAGTTCAAGATGAACCGGATGCGCCGGGGCGTCATTGAGCGCCGCTCGCCCTACAAGAAGGCGATCGTGCGCGTCGAAGCCGGGCAAACCATCGAACTCGTCTAAACGAAAAGGAGCGAGTAACCATGCCCATCGTAACCAAACGTCCTTTGACCCCCTCGCAGCGCTTTCGCGTCGCGAACACCGCTCCCCAGCTTTCCAAGGAGCGCCCGGTCCGTAGCCTCACGGAGCGCAAGAACAAGAGCGGCGGCCGTAACGTCTATGGCCGCCTGACGAGCCGCCGCCGCGGTGGTGGCCACAAGCAGCTTTACCGCAAGATCGACTTCAAGCGCGAGCGCCTCGACCAAGTGGCCGAAGTGCAACGCCTGGAGTATGACCCGAATCGTAGCGCCCACATCGCCCTCGTGAAATACGAAGATGGCGAGCTGCGTTACATCCTGGCCCCCAATGGCCTGCAGATCGGTGCCAAGATCGTCAATGCCAGCAAGGTTGCCGCTTTCGATGTCGGCAACAGCATGCCGCTCGCAGTGATCCCCCCGGCCAGCCGCGTCCACGCCATCGAGCTGGAGCCGCGCACCAAGGCGATCCTCGTGCGCTCCGCTGGCGCCGCCGCCACGCTCGTCTCGATCGAGAAGGGCATGGCCACCCTACGCATGCCTTCGGGCGAAGTCCGCATGGTCAACGCCGAGTGCCGCGCCACGATCGGTGAAGTGGGTAACAGCACCCACGGCAACGAGAAGCTGGGCAAGGCCGGCCGCAACCGCTGGAAGGGCAAGCGCCCCCGCGTGCGTGGTGTGGCGATGAACCCGATCGACCACCCGATGGGTGGTGGTCAGGGCAAGACCTCCGGCGGTGGCCACCCGGTCAGCCCCTGGGGCCAGCTCTCGAAGGGCTTCCCGACGCGCAAGCGCAGCAAGACTTCCAACAAGTATATCCTTGTGCGCCGCAACGGTCGCAAGGTTCGCCAAAAGTAACCCCGTTCTCCGTTACCAGAAATGGCACGCTCACTGAAAAAAGGTTTCTTCGTTGACCCCGGCCTCTGGGACAAGGTGCTCGCCGCGCAGGAAAAGGACGACAAGCGTCCGCTCAAGACCTGGTCGCGTCGTTCCACGATCACCCCGGAGTTCGTCGGTCTGAACTTGGATGTGCATAACGGCAAGGGCTTCGTCCCGGTGCACATCACTGAAAACATGGTTGGCCACAAGTTGGGCGAATTCTCGCCCACGCGGACCTTCAAGGGTCACCAACCCAGCTCCAAGAAGTAATTTCCGCCTCCCCGCAAGTCATGGAAGTTAAAGCATCCACCCAAAGCGCGCGCATCTCGCCCAAGAAGGCTCGAGACGTGGCCCGCGTGATCCAGGGCCGACCTGCCCAGGAGGCGATGGACCTGTTGAAGTTCATCCCGCGCAAGGCCGCTAAGCTCTACGAGGCCGTCCTCAAGAGCGCGATCGCCAACGCCGAGAACAACTTCAACCTGAATTCCGACCACCTCGTGGTGCGCACGGCCAAGGCTGACCAAGGCCCCGTGTTCCGTCGCTTTCGCCCCGGCGCTCGTGGTTCGGCCAAGCCCATCCGCAAGCCGACCAGCCACCTGACCATCGTTCTGGCCGAGCAGGTCCCCGCCCATGATCACCACCACGATCATGATCACGACCACAACCACGCTCACGCCCACTAAGCCCCGCACGCACCATGGGACAAAAAGTTAATCCAATCGGTTTTCGTCTCGCCGTCCGCCGCGACTGGCAATCCCGCTGGTTTGCGCGCAAGCAAGACTTCGGCGCCAACCTCAACGAAGACTACCGTATCCGGAAGTTCCTCGAAGAGAAGTTCCGCTACGCCGCAGTCCCCCGCATCTTCATCGAGCGGGCCGGCCAGCGCGTGCGCGTCAAGGTCTACACCGCCCGCCCGGGTATGGTGATTGGCCGTAAGGGCCAAGAGCTTGAGAAGGTGAAGGAGCAACTCGCCAAGATGGTGGGCCGCGACCTCATCCTCGACATCCAGGAAGTGAAGAAGCCCGACCTCGTGGCCCAGCTCGTCGCCGAATCGGTGGCCTTGCAGCTCGAGCGCCGCATCTCCTTCCGCCGCGCGATGAAGAAGGCCGTGCAAAGCACGATGAGCCTCGGCGCCGACGGTATCCGTTTGCAAGTGTCTGGCCGCCTCGGCGGTTCTGACATCGCTCGCACGGAGACCACCCGCTCCGGCCGTGTGCCCCTGCACACCCTCCGCGCCAATATCGACTACGGCTTCGCTGAAGCCCGTACCGTTTACGGCATTATCGGCGTCAAGTGCTGGCTCTGCCTGCCCGACGGCGAGAAGCCGCTGAGCCTCTAAACCCGTAATTTTTAACGATCTAACTTTCTTCGCGCCATGCCTTTAATGCCCAAACGCACGAAGTACCGGAAGGCTCAGCGGGGTCGCAATCGCGGCAACGCCAAGGGTGGTGACACCTTGGCCTTCGGTGAATTTGGCATTCAGACGCTCGACCGTGGCCTTCTTTCCGCTCAGCAGATCGAAGCCGCTCGTGTCGCGATCAACCGCTACCTTTCTCGTAAGGGTAAAGTCTGGATCCGCGTCTTCCCGCACCAGCCGGTGACCAAGAAGCCTGCCGAAACCCGTCAGGGTAAAGGTAAGGGTGGGGTCGAATACTGGGCCGCCAATATCCGCCCCGGTTTCATCCTCTTCGAACTCTCCGGGGTCAGCGCCACGCTCGCTCGCGAAGCCTTCCGCCTGGCGGACGGCAAGCTGCCGATGCGCTGTCGCTTCATCACCAAGGACGGTCAATAACCTCAACCCATTGTCCAACCATGGCGCTTGAAACGAAAACCCTTCGCGAACATTCCGTGGCCGAGCTTGAAAAGCAGCTGCGCGACCTCCAGGAGAAACTCCTGAAGGCCCGCCTCGACAAGCTGACCGGCCAACTGGAGAAATCCCACCTCCTCAAGGAGCACCGCCGCGACATCGCGCGACTCCTCACGGTCATCAACGAAAAGAACCGCCAGGCGACCCCCGCCCAGGCTTAACTAATTTAGCTACATGAGCGAGTCGGCCCAACGCAATAGCCGTAAGACGATTTTCGGCCAAGTCACTTCCCGCTCCGGAGACAAGAGCATTAAGGTGACGTACGATTACAAAGTCCGCCACCCCCTCTATCAGAAGGAAGTGAAGCGGAAGACCGTGGTGCACGTGCACGACGAGAAGAATGAAGCTGGCGTGGGCGACCGCGTCCTGATCATGGAAACGCGCCCGCTGAGCAAGCTCAAGCGCTTCCGCGTTGTCGAGGTGGTCGAAAAGGCCCCTGTGATCGGTTAACCTTTATCTGAAAAGGAGATACTCCCATGATTCAGATGGAAAGCATGGTCGATGTCGCCGATAATACCGGCGCCAAGAAGGCCAAAATGATCCGCCGCCTCGGCCAGCCCACCCGCACTGCCGCCGTTGGCGACGAAGTGATCGTGCACATTCGCGATTCTTCTCCCGACGCTGCCGTGAAGAAGGGCGCCGTGCACCGCGCCGTGATCGTGCGCACCCGCTACCCGATCCGCCGCGCGGATGGCAGCTACCTGCGCTTCGACAACAACGCCGTCGTCCTCATCAACGCGGATGGTGCGCCCCGTGGCAATCGTGTCTATGGCCCGATCGCTCGCGAGCTGCGCCAAAAGCGCTACATGAAGATCATCTCCCTCGCCCCGGAGGTCCTTTAACATGAGCACCGAAATCAAAGCAGGCGACGAAGTCGTCGTCATCGCCGGCAATGCCCGCGGTACCCGCGCCAAGGTGATGCAGGTTCTCGTCAAGAAGAACCGCGTGTTGCTCGAAGGCGTGAACAAGCGCAAGCACCACGAGAAGCCCCGCTCCGAGAGCGAGCCCGGCGGCATCATCGAGCGCGAAGCCCCGATCCACATTTCGAACGTGATGCTGGCCAGCCGTTACGACGGCAAGGTTGCCGCCAAGAAATAAATTTACACATTCAACTGTTTCAGAGGTCCACAGGGGCACGGTCGGTATCGGCCCCAGGAAACCGCGAAACCAAAGCAAGATGCCAAAACCATTTCTCCAGGAACATTACGAGAAGGTCGTCGCCGCCGAGTTGCAAAAGGAACTCGGCCTGGCGAACGTGCACCTGATTCCTCGTCTCGAAAAGATCGTGCTCAACTCCGGCTTCAATGCGACGCTGGACAAGGGCCAGATCGAGGAAAGCGTGCGCGACCTTAGCTCCATTGCCGGCCAGAAGGCGATCATCACCAAGGCCCGCAAGAGCATCTCCAATTTCAAGCTGCGCGAGGGCATGCCCATCGGGGCCAAGGTGACCCTGCGCGGTGCCGCGATGTGGCACTTCCTCTACAAGACCATCGCCATCTGTCTGCCTTCGATCCGCGACTTCCGCGGCGTGAACGACAAGCTGGACGGTTCGGGTAACTTCACCCTGGGGATCAGCGACATCACGATCTTCCCGGAAATCCCGCAAGACGGCGCCAAGCGCCAGATGGGCCTCGATATCTGTATCGTGACGACCGCCTCCAACGACGAACAAGGGCGTGAGCTGCTCCGCAAGCTCGGCATGCCCTTCCGCAAGCGCAACAACGCGCAAGAACCCGCCGCCGCCAACGCCTAAACCAGCACGATACTATGGCCAAGAAGGGAATGATCGAACGTAACAAGAAGCGCATCCGCCTCGTCGAGAAGTTTGCCGCCAAGCGGGCCGAGCTGAAGCGCGTCATGGCCGATCCGGAATCCACGGATGAGGACTTCTACAGTGCGCAGCGCAAGCTGGCCAAGTTGCCCCGCAACTCCAGCAAGATTCGCATCCGCAATCGCTGCAGCATCACCGGGCGCCCCCGCGCCTATATCCGCAAGTACGGCGTCAGCCGGATCACCTTCCGCGAGCTCGCCTCGCAGGGCAAGATCCCGGGCGTGACCAAGTCGTCCTGGTAAACCACCAGCTGGCCGCAACCATCGACCGCTAGAGCCATGTCCGACACCATCAGCGACTTTATTACCATCATTCGTAACGCCTACCGCGCCGGCAAGGATACCTGCACCGGCCGTTACTCGAAGATTCACGTTGCCATCGCCCAGATCCTGCGCGACGAAGGCTACATCCGTGACTTCTCCGAAGGCGCCGACCAGTACGGGCACAAGACCCTCGTGCTGACCCTCAAGTATGTGGACGACCAGCCCGCGCTTACCGGCATCCGCCGCGTCAGCACCCCGGGCCGCCGCATGTATTTCCAATCCCGCGACATCCCCCGCACTCTGGGTGGCCTCGGCCTCGGTATCCTCACCACGTCCAAGGGCGTGCTGAAGGATCGCGACGCCCGCCGCCAGAACATTGGTGGGGAGATGATCTGCTCCGTCTGGTAACCCTCAAACGACCGGAGAACTGTATCCATGAGCCGTATTGGCAAACTCCCCGTCGTCCTTCCCGCCAAGGTGAAGGCCGAAGTGAACAATGGCACGGTCAAGATCGAGGGCCCGAAGGGCAAGCTCGAGAAGTCTTTCGACACGAAGGCCGTGACGATCAAACTGGAAGACAACCAGATCGTCGTCGACCCCATCAACCGTCGTAACACGTTCAGCCGCGCGATGCATGGCACCGTGCGCAGCGTGATCAACGGCATGGTCCATGGCGTCGTCAACGGTTACGAGAAGAACCTCACCATCACGGGCGTCGGCTTCAAGGCCGCCGTGAAGGGCAAGGTCCTCGAGCTGAACCTCGGCTATAGCCACGACATCAAGCACCCGATCGCCGACGGCCTGACCGTAACGGTGGCCGAAAATACCAAGGTCAAGGTCCAGGGTATCGACAAGCAGATGGTCGGCGAATTCGCCGCCCAAGTGAAGCGTTACTACCCGGTTGAGCCTTATAAGGGCAAGGGCGTGACCATCGACGGCGACTATGTCATCCGCAAGGAAGGCAAGAAGGCTGGTTAATGACCGCCCGCGTCGCGTAACCCCCTCACACCGAGCGTAATCGCACCATGAATTCTTTAGAACGTAAAAAGATGCTCCGCCAGAAGCGTGTCTGGCGTATCCGCAAGAAGATCCAGGGCACCGCTGAGCGCCCTCGTCTTTGCGTGAGCTTCACCAACAAGCACATCTACGCCCAGGCGATCGACGATGTTTCCGGCAAGACGCTGGCAGGCCTCTCGACCATGTCCAAGGGCCTCGTAGATGAGAAGTTGGCCTCCAATATCGAAAGCGCCCGCGCGCTAGGTACCCGCTTCGGCGAGGCCCTCAAGAACGCCAACCTCACCACGGTCGTTTTCGACCGTCACGGCCGTCCCTACCATGGCCGCGTGAAGGAATTTGCCGACGCCGTGCGCGCCACCGGCATCCAATTCTAGCCCTCCCCTCGACATGAGCGACGAAAGCAATCAAGAGCAGCAACCCGCTTCGCCGATTCGCGCGCCCCAGGCGCCGAAGGCTCCCCAGGCCCCGGAGGGCGACATCGTGGCACAACGCCCCGCCCGCGAGCGCACCAGCGCTGTGGTGGGCAAGGTGGACCGCCCATTGGAAGAACCTAACCAAGGTGGCCGTGGTGGTCGCGGTGGCTTCGGCGGTGGCCGTGGCCGCGGCGGTCCCGGTGGTGGCCGTGGTGGCCCCGGTGGTGGTCGTGGCCCTGGCGGCCGTGGCCCCGGTGGTCGTGGACGTGGCGACCGTGGTCAACCCCAGCAGCAGCAACAGGAAGAAGAAGCGATCTTCGAGAAGGTCGTGCACATCAACCGTTGCGCCAAGGTCGTGGCCGGTGGTCGCCGTTTCAGCTTCTCCGCCCTTGTGGTGGTGGGCGACCAGGAAGGCAATGTCGGCATCGGTTACGGCAAGGCCAAGGAAGTGCCCGAGTGCATTCGCAAGGGGACTGAGCGCGCCAAGAAAAACATGCGCCCGGTAGCCTTGAAGAACAACACGATCCCGCACCAGGCCCTCGGCGAACACGATGGCGGCAAGGTGCTCCTCAAGCCGGCCGTTGCCGGTACCGGTGTTATCGCTGGTGGTGGGGTGCGCGCCGTCCTCGAAGCCGCTGGCGTGAAGGACGTGCTGACGAAGAGCCTCGGCTCCAACAACCCGGCAGCGATGGTTCACGCCACGCTCGACGCGCTCAAGCAGATGCGCACGCCGGAAGCCATCCGTGAACTGCTCAAGGCCGAGTAACTTCGGCTCCAACCTCCGAACCCATTTCATAAGTCATGCGACTGCATAATTTGCCCAAGAGCGGCGGCTTCCGTAAGCGCAAGCGCGTCGGCCGTGGTGAAGGTAGCGGTAACGGTAAGACGGCCGGTAAGGGCCAGAAGGGTCAATTGGCCCGCTCTGGCGGCGGCATGCGCCCCGGTTTCGAATCCGGTCACGTGCCCCTCTACCGTAAGCTGCCCAAGCGCGGTTTCTCCAACTTCCGCTTCACGACCCGCTACGACGTGGTCAACGTCTCCGAGCTCGAACTCGTGCAAGGCGACGTGGTGGACCGCGAGTCCCTCGTCAAGGCCGGCCTCATCCGCCGCAGCGCGGGCCTGATCAAGATCCTCGGCGATGGCGATCTCTCCCGTGCGCTGACGGTCAAGGCCGACAAGCTGTCGGCTTCCGCTCGCGCCAAGATCGAACAGGCCGGCGGCAAGATCGAGCTGACCTCGCCGGAAACGGTCGAAGCCGAGAGCGACAATTCGGCGGAGTAACTTCCGCCTTTTTGTCTGTTGGCAAGGGTGAGGCTTTTTCACCCTTGCTAGCGCCGCCCGAATATCCTGTCGTGCCAGAGACCCATGTTATCGGCCTTCGTCAATAGCTTCAAAATCCCCGAACTCCGGGAGAAGATTTACGTAACCCTCTTCCTGCTCTTCATTGCGCGGGTGGGGGCCAACATCCCGTTGCCCGGGGTGGACCCGACTCCGCTGCAGGATTTCTTTGCGGATCAGGCCCGTTCGGGCGGCTCTTCTCTCGTCGGGCTCTACAACATGTTTACCGGGGGTGCGTTGCTGAAAGGCGCGATCTTTGCCCTCGGCATCATGCCGTACATCAGCGCCTCGATCATCTTCCAGTTGCTCGCGGCGGTGTGGCCCTCCCTGGCTCGCCTCCAGCAAGAAGGGGAGACGGGGAAGCAGAAGCTGACGCAGTACACCCGCTACGCCACCCTGATCATTTGCTTGGTCCAGGGCCTGATGCTGGTGGGCACGCTCCTGCGGCCCAACGCACTGTTCTCGAATTACGACGTGGGTACCTACGGGCCCATCGTGATCATGGAGCCCACTTGGGCCTTCGTGGTCACGTCTACCATTTTCCTGACTGCTGGGGTGATGCTCCTGATGTGGATCGGTGAGCAGATTACCCAGCGGGGCATCGGCAACGGCGTTTCGTTGCTGATCACCGTCGGTATTCTTTCCGACTTGCCGGGTGCGATCACGCAGACGGCCCAGCTCTTCACCGCTCCCGTCGGCCAGCAGGCCACGCTCGGCCTCTTCCACGCGGTGGCGATGCTCGCTCTGCTCATCGGGGTGACGGTCGGGGTGGTGGCCATCACTCAAGCCCTGCGCCGCATTCCCATCCAGTATGCGCGCCGCCAGGTGGGCAAGAAGGTGTTCGGCGGCCAGAGCAGCTATCTGCCGCTCAAGATCAACTACTCGGGCGTGATGCCGATCATCTTTGCTTCGGCGATCGTGATGTTTGGCCTCAACATCTTCGACCGCTCGGGCGCATTCCTCTACCCCCACGTCGAGTGGCTGGGCGAGGGGCTGAGCATGATCGGCAGCTGGTTCAACCCGGAGCACATCGGTTATTACATCATCTTCGGCGTCACGATCTTCGCGTTCAGCTTCCTCTGGGTGTCGATGATGTTCAAGCCCGTCCAGATCGCGGACGACCTGAAGCGCTACGGTGGCTATATCCCCGGCGTGCGTCCGGGCGACAATACTGCCAAGTATCTGGACTTTGTGATGACGCGCCTGACGCTGGCCGGTGCCGTGTTCCTCGTCGCCATCGCACTCTTCCCCAATTTCGTCAGCCACTCCCTCGGGATTCCCTACACCGCTGCACAGTTTTTTGGCGGCACGGGCCTGCTGATCATCGTGGGTGTGTTGCTCGACTTCCTCCGCCAGGTGGAGACCTACCTGCTGCAACGCCACTATGACGGCTTCCTGAAGAAGGGCCGGATCAAGGGGCGTAGCCAAAGCCGCACTGCCGCCGCCGCCATGGACGTCGCCACCTTTGCCAATACCAGCCGGATCTGGATCTGGTTGTTGGCGCTGCTCGGCTCCGGCCTGCTGGCCCACGGCTTGATGCTGTATCTTTTCTAAGGCTGTCACTTTTTTAATGGAGCGTTTCTCCGCCCCGTCCTTACCGGCCGGGGCGTCGTCGTTATCATGATCCCGGTAAAAACCGCAGAACAAATCGAGCAGATGCGCGTGGCGTGCAAGATCGCCGCGAACGTGCTGGACCGGTTGTGCCAGTTGGCGGAGCCGGGAGTGAATACCTACGACCTCGACCAGGAGGGCCGTCGGCTGATCGAAGCGGCCGGCGCGGTGAGCGCCTGCTATAATTACGGGCACGGCAACCACCGCTTCCCTTCTTACACCTGCCTTTCGGTCAACGACGAGATCGTGCACGGTATCGGCAAGTTGAGCCGCGTGCTGGAGGAGGGCGATGTCATCTCGGTCGACGTATCGCTCGTCCACAACGGCTGGATCGGCGACAATTGCCGGACCGTCGGGGTGGGGCAGATCAGCGACGAGGCTTACCGCCTGTTGGAGGTGACGGAGCAGTCCCTTTACCTCGGGATCGAGGAAGCGCGCAGCGGTCACCGTGTGGGCTACATTTCCAATGCGGTGGAAAAGTATGTGCGCCGCATGCGCTACGGCATCGTGCGCGAGTTCGTCGGCCACGGCGTGGGGCGCAGCATGCACGAAGAGCCGCAGATTCCGAATTTCGGTTCGCGCAACCGGGGCGACTACCTGCGCCCGGGCATGACGCTCGCGATCGAGCCCATGATCACCGCCGGTCGCTCGGCTGTAAAGATGGACAGCGATGGCTGGACTGCACGGACCAAGGACGGCTCCCTTGCCGCTCACTTTGAGCACACGGTGCTCGTAACCAACGGTGAACCAGAAATCCTCACACTACCCGATTCGTGGGCCGGCAAAGTCGTCCGGCAGTACGAAAAGGAATTCGTAGATAAGGGTTGACTTTCTTTCTGATACTCCTCTCTATTCACGATTTTCCCTCTTCGTCCCCCGACGACGAGTGGTTTAGTTTTCCATTTTCACCCAGACCCAATCAGTCATGCCACGTATTCTTGGGGTAGACATTCCCGGCAACAAGAAGATTCCCTATTCGCTGCGCTACATCTACGGCATTGGCCCGACGCTGGCCGAAATGCTGGTAGAAGAAGCCGGTCTGGACCCCGACGCCCGCGCCCACACCCTCAGCGAGGAAGATCTGAACAAGATTGCCGAGCTGGTGCTGGAAAAGGGCATCCGCGTCGAAGGTGACCTCCGTCGTGAGATCACCGGTAACCTGAAGCGCCTTCAGGCGATCCAGTGCTACCGTGGGGTTCGTCACCGCAAGGGCCTGCCGGTGCGTGGTCAACGCACCAAGAGCAATGCCCGCACGCGCAAGGGCAAGCGCCGCACGATCAGCGGCAAGAAGAAGTAAACCGGCCCACACGCCAATTTATTCATAGCTATATATGAGCGAAGAACAAAAGAAGGAGCAATCCGCCAAGACTCCCGCTGCGGAAAAGGAACGCGCCGCCGCAGCCACCCCGGCCGAGGGCCAAGTCCCTGCCGAAGGTGCTGAGAAGGAAGAGAAGAAGTCGGGCCAGCCTACGGCTGCCGACCTGTTGAAGAGCGATGTCGACCTGACCGTCCGCAAGGCCAAGGGCTCGAAGAACGTTAACAGCGGCATCGTCAACATTCTCGCCACGTTCAATAACACGAAGGTTACTTTCTGCGACCGCAACGGGAACGTGATTTCCTGGTCGAGCGCGGGTAAGATGAACTTCCGCGGCAGCCGTAAGAGCACGGCTTATGCCGCCCAGGTGGTGACCCAGGATGCGGGCCGCACGGCTCTCTCGCACGGGATGAAGGAAGTGGAAGTGCGCGTCAAGGGCCCAGGGATGGGTCGCGACAGCGCCATCCGCGCCATCCAGAGCCTGGGTATGAACGTTTCGGCCATCCGCGACGTGACCCCGGTTCCGCACAACGGCTGCCGCCCCAAGAAGCGCCGCCGCGTCTAACCCATCGGTCGATAACCTCCAAGTAATTTTATCGCGTCATGGCCCGTTATACTGGTCCCGCCACCCGCATTAACCGTAAGTTCGGCATGTCCGTGTTCCCCGCCTCCAAGGCGCAGGAACGCAAGCCGCACCCCCCCGGTCAGCACGGCCCCCGCCTGCGCCGCAACAAGCAGAGCGAATACTCCATCGGCCTGAATGAGAAGCAAAAGCTTCGCTACATGTATGGCCTCACGGAGAAGCAGTTCCGCCGCACCTTTGATTCCGCCAAGGCCAAGATCGGGGTCACGTCCGAGATCTTCACGCAGACGCTCGAGCGCCGCCTGGATTCCGTCGTCTACGCTTGCGGTTTCGCCAAGACCCGCCGCCAGGCCCGTCAGTTTGTGACGCACGGCCACGTGAAGGTCAACGGCCACAAGACCAACATCCCCAGCTGCCAGATCTCGGCCGGCGATGTGATCGAAGTCCGCGAATCGACCTCCAGCCGTCAGTTGGCGACCCGCGCGATCGAAGATACCCGCGTCCGCAACGTCCCGCTGTGGATGACGCGTAACGAAGATCAGCTCACGACGACGATCAATCGTCTGCCCACCGCCGACGACATTGAGACGGGCGTTAACGTCCAGCTCATCGTCGAATTCTACAGCCGCTAATCTGGAACGACGGGTGCAGTGCCACGCTGGCCTTTCACCCGTCCCCCGCATCTCACGCCCCGACACGTCCCATGGCCATCCGACTAGGTAAGTTCCAGCTGCCCAACCGCCTCGTTAAGGAAGAGGAAACCGCGACCGAGACCTACGCGAAGTTCACGGCGGAGCCGTTTGAAACTGGCTACGGTCACACGATCGGCAACGGCCTGCGCCGTGTGCTGCTCAGCTCGATCGAAGGTGCCGCGATTGCTTCCGTCAAGATCGAGGGGGTCCAACACGAGTTTCAAAGCATCGATGGCGTCGTCGAAGACGTCACCGACATCGTGCTGAACCTCAAGAAGGTGCTCATCGTTTCCCAGTCCCGCGATACGGTGCGCCTTTCGATCGACGTCACCCGCCAGGGCGAAGTGACGGCGGCCGATATCCAGGCTGATTCCCGTATTCAGGTGATCAACCCCTCGCAGGTGATCTGCACGCTCGACAAGCCCCAACGCTTCCTCGCGGAGCTTGAGGTGAAGATCGGCCGCGGTTACGTTCCCGGCGAGGACAACAAGTCCGAAGACCAGCCGATCGGCGTCATTGCCATCGACTCGCTCTACAGCCCCGTGCGCCTCGTCAAGTATACGGTCGAGAACACCCGCGTGGGCCAGATGACGGACTTCGACAAGCTGATCCTGGAGATCTGGACCGACGGTCGCATTACGCCCGACGAGTGCATCAAGCAAGCCGCTGCCATCCTGCGCCACCACCTCGATGTGTTCGACAAGGTGAGCGAGGAGAGCGTCGAGTTTGAAAACGAGCAAAGCGAAGTCTCCGAGGAGCAGAACAAGCTCCGCAAGCTGCTCAACATGAGCGTGAACGAGATCGAGCTTTCCGTGCGTGCGGCGAACTGCCTCAACAACGCCAACATCACAACGGTTGGCGAGCTGGCGATGAAGTCGGAGCAGGAGATGCTCAAGTACCGGAATTTCGGCAAGAAGTCCCTCAACGAGATCAAGGCCAAGCTCGAGCAGCTGGGCCTGAGCCTCGGTATGAAGATCGACGAGCGCCTGCTCGAAAGCCGCAACGAATTTTAAGGGCGGCCCTGCTAATACCCAGCATACTACCAGACCACCATGCGTCACCGTAATCACCGTTTTATCCTCGGCCGCAAGAAGGAACACCGCGAGGCGCTCATCGCCAACCTCGCCGCCGCCCTGCTGCGCCACGGCAAGATCCAGACCACCCTCGTGAAGGCCAAGGCCCTGCGCCCCTTCGTCGAGCGTATCATTTCGATGGCCAAGCGCGCCAAGCAGGCGCCGACGCCGGAGCGCGCGCTTTACCTGCGCCGCCTCGCCATCGCCCGGGTGCGCGACAAAGAGGCCATTGCCATGCTCTTCAATGAGAAGGTTGATGAATTCATGAACCGCCCGGGTGGCTACACCCGTATTTACAAGCTTGGCCAACGCCGCGGCGACGCTGCCGAAATGGCGCTGATCCAGCTCATCTCGGCCGACGACGAAGGCTACAGCAAGAGCCGCAAGAAGGGCTCCGCCAAGCCGAAGGCCGTGAAGGCCGCTTCCGAAGAGGCTGCCCCGGTGGCCACGGCGGAAGCCGAAACGGTCGCGACGGCCGAAGAAGCTCCGGCGGAAGCATCCGCCGAAGAAAAGAAGGCGGAGTAACCCGGCGTTCGGGCTCGTTCAATTGAGTCCCGATGCTGGATCTCAGCACATTTTTTGCCTTACTGGTGGGCGGCTGTCTCTTGGGGATAGCCGCCCTTTGGCTGTACTACGATCGCCGCGACCACGAGTATTACGACTTGCTGCGCCAGCGGCATGCCTTCCACTGTGTGAAGTGCGGCACGCTCTACAGCCTGCGGCAGCACGAGGAGGTGGGCAAGTGCCCTACGTGCGGGTTCCAGAACCAACGGCTGCGCTTTTGATGGGGGCGCGGGGCAGGGCATTTCCGAGGTTGACCTCGCCGGATGGGGCGCTGAAGTAGCTGCATGGACGCGGAGCAATGGTTTTGGCGCAGTTGGTGCGCCTTGGGTGCGGCTTTGCTGGCAGTGTTGCCGGTGGGGGGGCTCCAGGCCGTCCTGGCCTTGCTCGGTATGTGGCAAGAGCTGCAGGTGAGCGAGGTGGATGACAAGGTGGCGCTGATGGCCTCGCATCTGGCCCCGGCTTTGCAGACCGCGTGGATTGGGCTCTGGACGTGGCACCTCGGTCTGCTGGTGTTGGCCTTCGGTTTTGGCTTTCTGCGGCGCCGCTTTCCGCGTCGGCTCAGCTATGGGCGCGAGAGCGGGCTGCGCTATGGTTTTACATTGTTTCTCTGCCTCGTGTTGGGGCAGGTGGGGGCGCACCGTTTTTACGTGGGCCGCTGGGGCTCGGGGCTGGTCTATGTGGTGCTTTGTGCGCTGGCCTTGGTCGCCTTTCGGTGGCCGTCGCCTTGGGCGTTCGCTTTCAGCGCGACTTGTCTGCCTGGCTTGTTGCTGTGGCGGGCGGTAGACCTCGTGCGCGTGGCCAACGAGCGCTTCCGCGATGCGGGGGGCGGGTATGTGATGATGCGGGCCAATCGACCGGTAGTGCCGGCTTCGGCGATCCCTTCGTTTTGAGGGGGCGCAAGCGGCGCTTCTTATTCGGTGGCTGGGTAAAGGGGTTGATCGGCCAGTTGATGCGCCTGGAGCCACCAATAAAAGGCGTCTTTCCAGTGGTCGCTGGTGGTGCCCTTTTCATACATGCCGAAGCCGTGGTTCCCTTCGGCGTAGATGTGCAACTCGGCCTGGATGTCGTGCGCGCGTAATTTTTGGTAGAAGGGGATCTGGCTGCTTGCGACGAGGCCGTCGTCGGCTGCTACGGCCATGAAGACGGGGGGAGACTGGTCCCACTGCAGGCGCACCTTTTCCGGGTCTGCGAGTGAGGGGGCACCGTAGATCAGTGCCGCGTAGTCTGGGCGGGTTTCGGCGTCGGGCTGGAGAGCGGTTCCTGCCGTTACGGCCCCGCCAGCGGAAAAGCCGATCATGACGATGCGGTGTGGGTCGATCGCATATTCCTGGGCGTGCTGGCGGATGTGCGCGATCGCGGCCTGCCCGTCGGCCACGCTGAGCAGCGATTGCTCGTGAATGCGCGCGAGCGTGTCGGGGTTGCGGTCACCGCCAAAAAGCTGCCCCATCTCGCGTTCAAATGCTTCGTGTTCGGTGGGGGTGGGAATGGTTCGGTATTTGAGGACGAAGGCGGTGATGCCGCGTTTTTGCAGCCATTGGGCCAGCCAGCGGCCTTCGTGGTTGATGGCGAGGAACATGAGCGCGCCGCCGGGAGCGACGACCACGGCGGTGCCATTGGGTTTTTCCGGTCGGTAGGCAAGCAGGCTGGGCTGCGTGACGTTGCGGACGACTTCGGAGCCGTGCATCCGGGTGACGATTTCGGTTTTCGCGGCTTCGGGGCCGGCGTTGCCCAGGGGGATGGTCTCTTCGGCGGCGAGGTATTGGGGGCTGCAGATCAGGAGCAGCAGCGCGAAGGCCAGGAAGGAGGTTTTCATCGGGGAGGAGAGTGGTGTGGGTGGGCTTAGAGGCTCCAGGAGGGGGCCGTGGGGCTTGGAGCGGCGCAAAGGCGGCCGCGTTCTAACTTTGTGATAATGGCCGCGCACAAAAAAGGCCAGGAGCGTTGTCGCTGCCTGGCCGAAAAGGGTGGGGTGCCGATCTGCCGCGTTAGCGGTGGTAGGCGTTGCGTTCTTCCATGGCCTGGAAGTCGCGCTTGGTGTGGCCGGTGTAGATCTGGCGGGGGCGGTGGATGCGCTTGCTCGTCTCGGTAACTTCGCGCCAGTTGGCAATCCAGCCGGGCATGCGGCCGATGGCAAACATGACGGTATACATGTCGACGGGGATGCCGATGGCACGCAGCACGATGCCGCTGTAGAAGTCGACGTTGGGGTAGAGCTTGCGGTCGATGAAGTAGGGGTCTTCGAGCGCGGCTTCCTGCAGGCGCTTGGCGATGTCGAGCAGCGGGTCTTTCTTGCCGAGGGCTTTGAGGAGGTCTTCGGCGGCTTTGGCGAAGATCTGAGCGCGCGGGTCGAAGTTCTTGTAGACGCGGTGGCCGAAGCCCATGAGGCGGGCCTTGCCGTTCTTGGCGGCTTCGATGAAGCGGCTGCCGTCGTCACCCGAGGCGTGGATGTCGCTGAGCATGCGGATCACGGCCGAGTTGGCGCCGCCGTGGAGGGGGCCCCAGAGGGCGCAGACGCCGGCCGAGACGCTGGCAAAGAGGTTGGCGCCGCCGCTGGCGACCATGCGCACGGTGGAGGTGGAGCAGTTTTGCTCGTGGTCGGCGTGCAGGAGGAGGAAGAGGTCGAGCGCGCGGGTGACTTCCGGGATGGGTTCGTAGAGGCTGTAGGGCTCCGTGAACATCATGTGGAGGAAGTTTTCCACGTAGCGGAGGTCGCGGCGGGGGTAGACGAAGGGCATGCCTTGGTGCATGCGGAAGGTCATGGCCGCGATGGTGCGCACTTTGGAGATGAGGAGGGCGGCGGCGGCGTCGAAGGTCGCGAGGTCTTTTTCGCGGTCGTTGCTGCTCATCTCGGGGTAGTAGCAGCCCAGGCTGTTGAGCATGGAGCTGAGCACGGCCATCGGGTGGCTGTTGGGCGGGAAGCCCTGGAAGTGGTGCTTGAAGTCTTCGTGCAGGTTGGCGTTCTCGCGCACCTTGTCGCGGAAGCCGTCGAGCTGGTCCTGCGTCGGCAGCTCGCCGTAGATGATGAGGTAGGCGGCGGAGAGGAAGGAGGCGCCTTCGGCAAGCTGGTCGATGGGGTAGCCGCGATAGCGGAGGATACCCTTTTCGCCGTCGATAAAGGTGATGTTGCTGAGGCAGGAGCCCGTGTTGCCGTACCCTTCGTCGAAGGTGATGTAGCCGGTGTCGGCGCGTAGCTTACGGGTGTCGATTGCCTTTTCGCCTTCCGTGCCGACGAGCACGGGGTAGGTGTATTCCTGCCCTTCCAAGGTGATCTTGGCGACGGGTTGGCCGGTGAGCGAAGAGGGGGACGGTTGTGCGTCTGAAGGGGTGGGCATGACGTTGAGTGCTATGATCGCAGGGACTTCGGTTTGAAATAAGGGCTTTGGGGCCGGCAGGTCAAACAGTAGAGGAGGGAATTTGAGATTGATTAGAGGCTTTGCAGGAAGCCCTGGTAGAGGGCCAGTCCTTTGGCCTGACTTTTTTCGGGGTGAAACTGGGTCGCGTAGAGGCGACCGCGGTTCACGGCGCTGCAGAATTCCAGACCTCCGTATTCGGTACGGCCCCACACTACCTCGGGTTGTGAGGGGGCGGTGTAGTAGCTGTGGACAAAGTAAAACTGATCGCCGGCGGGCGCAAGGCTCTCGTCGGCCGGCAGGCGCAGGCGCCACTCGACGGCGTTCCAGCCCATGTGCGGCACCTTGAGGCTGCGGTCTTGGGGGAAGCGGAAGCGCGTCACTTCGCCGGGGAGAATGCCGAGGCAGGCCACGTCGCCTTCTTCGGAGTGGCTGAAGAGGGCCTGCTGGCCGAGGCAGATGCCGAAGAAGGGCCGGTCGGCCTCCGTCCAGTCGCGGATCACGCGGTCAAAGCCGGTCTGCTGGAGGCGGCGCATGGCGTCGACGATGGCTCCTTGGCCGGGGAAGATCAGCGCATCGGCGGCCCCGATGTCGTCTGGATGGTCGACGAGGCGGGGCGCACCGCCCACTTTTTCCCATGCGCGCAAGACGCTGCGCAGGTTGCCCATGCCATAGTCGATCACAGCCAGATCCGGCTTTCGTTGTGCGGAAACGTTCATAGAAACACGGCCTCTTGAAGGCGAGCCAGATAGCGTGCGACGTTTTTGGCTTCAGGGCAAGGGCAAGATGCAACCGGTGAGCGGCCTCGTGGCTGAAGGGGGATGGCAGTAGGGGGCGGTGAGCGGAGGGAAACGGGAGGTGATGAGCTATTTGAGAGATTTGAACGGTTTTTGGCTGATTTTTACAAACGTCGTGGTCATTATAGCCCATTACGGGGCTTAGGTGTCGGGGCGGGCAGGCGATCTTGTAATACGAGCACTCGCTATCCCTCACCTGACCCTATGAAGCTTCAAAACAAGATCCTGCTGGCGGCCGCTGTGACGGTCGTCGTCACCATCGTGTCTGCCATCGGCACGGTGTATTTCATCGCTCGGGAGAACCGGGTGCATGAGGCCCAAAAGACGATGCAGGGCATGGTGATCGATGCAGGAAAGGTGCGCGCCAATATGGAAGAGCTGCACCGCTCGGGCGTGATCGACTTGCCGGCGGTGGTGGCGCGGACGCAGGCGGAGCGGCCGGAGGTGCCGATCCGGGATTTTTACCACGAGACGCCGCTCTACACCTCGATCCCGATCGTGGCGACGTGGACGTCCATCGGCCGCGCAGCCGAGGAAAAGGGGTATGACTTTCGCGTGGTGGCGAGGCCGGACTTGCCGGCGCGCAACGAGGCTTACCAGGCCAAGGCGGAGGACTTGCCGTATTTCGAACAGTTTGCCCAGGGGGCCGAATCGGTTTTCGAGGAAGACAAGGCCAACGAGCGGCTCGTCTTCGCTTACCCGGTAACGTTGACCAAGGGCTGCCTGCAGTGCCATGGCAACCCTGCGCAAAGCGCCTCGGGCGATGGCAAGGATTTGCTGGGCTTCCCGATGGAGGGGATGCAGGTGGGCGACTTGAAGGGGGCCTTCATCATCAGCGCCCCGTTGCACGACAGCGCGGCGGTGTTGGACGATATCCAGCATATTTCCCTCTCCGGCGCGGTGGTGTTGCTGGTGGCACTCGTATCGTTCGCTTACTTTAACCGTCGCTTTATCGAGCGCCCGCTGGTGGCGGCGATCGAGAAGATGTACAACGCCACGCGGGAGACTTCGCTGGCGACTTCGGAGATCAACCGCTCGACGCAGGATCTGGCGGACGGCGCATCTCGTCAGGCGGCCGCGCTGGAGCAGACGACGGCTTCGCTGGAAGAGATGTCGAGCGTGACGACGCGCAATGCCCAGAGTGCGCAGGAGTCTTCGCGCCTGACGAGTGAGGCGCGCCAGGCGGCCCAGACGGGGGCGGCCGATGTGGAGCGTATGACGCAGGCGATGGCCGACATCCAGGCATCGAGCGACAACATCGCCCGCATCGTGCACTCGATCGACGAGATTGCTTTCCAGACCAACATGCTGGCGCTCAATGCCGCCGTCGAGGCCGCCCGGGCGGGGGAGGCAGGCGCGGGGTTTGCGGTCGTGGCCGAAGAAGTCCGCAGCCTGGCCAGGCGTAGTGCGCAGGCGGCCCGCGAGACTTCGACGTTGATCGAGGAATCCGTCAACCGCAGCCGCCGGGGCACGGAGATCAGCTCGACCTTGGGCGCAAGCCTGCAGGAGATCGTGCGCAAGGTGGCGTCGGTCGATACCATTGTGCGCGAGATTTCGACGGCTTCGACCGAGCAGAAGAATGGCATCACCCAGATCAGCCAGGCCATGCACGACATCGATGCGATCACGCAGTCCAGCGCCGCAATGGCGGAGGAAAACGCGGCCGCATCCGAGGAGTTGAGCCGCCAGGTGGAGGCGTTGACGGAGTCGGTCGAGGCTTTGGAAGCGTTGACGGGGCTGCAGCTCTCGCAAGCACACGCGACTCCGGTGAAGGTGGCGGCAGCGGCCCCGCGCAAGCAGCCGACGAAGGTGCTGATCCAAGAGGAAGAAGCCCCGCTGGAGTTCGACCACGTGGAGCGTGAGCACGAAAAAGCCCCGTTGTTCACGGGGCGATAAGAGAGGGCGGAGGTTTGCCGATGCCTCAGGCGGGGGGCAGCGAAGGGCTGTCGCCGCCAGCTTGGCTGGGCGGGCCTTTGGGCTCGTCTGCCTTGCCTGCCTTTTCTTCCTTGGCTTCGGGCAGGCCGCGCACGCCGATGCTGATCGGGCGGTTGTCGTCGCCCGCGAGGTAGAGGGTTTGCGAGGGGAAGGCAAAGTCGATACCGGCGTCGTTGAAGCGGCGGATCACCTCGGTGTTGAGCCAGTCGGTATACTCCATGTAGTCCCAGTAGGCGGGGGGGGCGAACCAGTAGATGACCATGATGTTCAGCGAGTCGGAGTTGAGCTCGTTGAAGTAGATGCGGGGCACCATGTCGCCCGGCCAGTTCTTCATCGACTTTTCTTCGTCGTAAAGCAGGTCGCGGAGGATCTGTTTCGCTTCGCCGATTTTCTCCGGCGGCGTGTCGTAGGTGACGGTTACGTTGAAGATGCGGCGGATGTGGGGGCGACGGGAGACGTTTTCGATCGCACTGTCGGCCAGCTTGCCGTTGGGGATCGTGACGAGGTGGCCGGTGAGGGTGCGCACGCGGGTGGAGCGGAAGCCCACTTCTTCCACAATGCCGTCATACTTGTCCCACAGCAGGCGGTCGCCTACCTCGAAGGGCCGGTCCATGAAAATGACGAACGAGCCGAAGAGGTGTTTGATCGAGTCTTGCGCTGCAAGGGCGAAGGCCAAACCGCCAATACCGAGACCGGCGATGATGGAGGTGATCGGCTCGTCGCTGAAGACTTGGGCGATCTGGACCAGCGTCAGGACGATGATGATCACGTGCAGGCCGGTGCGGATCATCGGCGCGAGCATCTCGGTGAGCTTCGACTGTTGCTTGGCACTCCAGTGCTGGTAAATGGTGAAGGGCACGTCGACGAGGCAGTAGAGCACCCAGCCGATCGCCATCACGGTGAGGACGGAGAGCACGGTCGAGATCGGGCCATACACCGCCGGGTCGAGGTGGAGGAACAGGACGCCCACCTGGATGCCGATGATCATCCCGAGCAGCCCCAGCGAGCGGCTCAGCGCGTCTGCCAGGCTCTTGAGGACGCCCCGGTCTTCCCCGGCTTTCTTGCCGAGCCCGTGGGCGCCGGCGGCAAAAATCTTCCCGGCGATATAACCGGCAAAGATTGAGACGGCGAAGGCGACGAGGCGCCATGCAGCGATGCCCCAGATGGAAACCTCCCACCATGCTTGTGTGTCTTCTGGCATAATCCCTTAGTATGTTTGAATTTGAAGATGCAGCAGCTTTGGTGTCTATATTAGCCCTACGCCCTCCTCCTTCAAATGACGGGGGCAGTAAATTGGCACTCTATTCGACAACCTCATCGTAGCCTCTCTGTCATGAATGATTTCAATGAAATGCTGGTCAGCGTCTCCGACTGGCTGGCCATCAACGGCTTGGATTTTCTGATCCACCTCGTCGCGTCACTGGTCGTCTTCGTCATCGGGCGTATGCTCGCCAGCTGGCTGACGACCGTCTGCAAGATGCAGATGACGCGGGCGAAGCTGGACGATACGCTGGTCGGCTTCCTCGGCAACATCGTTCACGCGGTGCTCGTGGTGGCGGTCGTCCTGATCTCGCTCGACATCCTCGGGGTGCAGACGACCTCGCTCATCGCGATCCTCGGTGCCGCTGGCCTGGCCGTAGCCCTCGCGCTGCAAGGCTCGCTCTCCAACTTCGCCGCCGGGGTGATGCTGATCATCTTCCGCCCCTTCAAGTCCGGCCAGTTTGTGGAGGCCGGCGGTGTGACGGGTGTGGTCGAAGAGATCAAAGTGTTCCAGACCTACATGCGCACGGGTGACAACAAGCAGATCATCGTGCCCAACTCGAACATCGTAAACAGCAACATCACCAACTTCTCCGCCAAGGAGACCCGCCGGATCGACTTTACCTTTGGCGTGGGCTACGACGACGACATCAAGAAGGTGAAGCAGGTGCTGACCGAGCTGGTGCAGAAGGACGAGCGCATCCTCAAGGACCCGGCCCCGACGATCGGACTGCTGACGCTCAACGAGAGCAGCGTGGACTTTGTTGTGCGCCCTTGGGTGAAGGCCGCCGACTACTGGCCCGTCTATTGGGACATGATGGAAAACGTGAAGACCCGCTTCGACGAAGAGGGCATCACCATCCCCTACCCGCAGCGCGACGTGCACCACTACAACATGGAGGCCAAGAAGCCCGAAGACCGCAGCTCCGGCGGCGCTGGCTTCAGCCAAGGCATCGACCCGAAGCCGCCGACCCAGAGCTAAGAGGGTCGCGCGACTGGTTATTTTTCGTCCGCAGTTGGGCTTGTTGCCCGCTGCGGATTTTTTGTGGCGATCGGGAAGAGATTTTTAGCCGCAGATGAACGCAGATTGACGCGGATGAGGGGCAGGTAGATGCTGCCTGCCTATGCAGTTGAGCGTTGATCTAGACGAGAGGCTGTTGAACGAGGCTTTGCGGTTGTCCGGCGCAAGATCGCCAGATGAAGTGATTGCGCTCGCTTTGGCAGAGGTGATCAAACGCGAAAAGGCACGACGGCTTGCCGCTCTGGGCGGCACACAATCACAGCTTGAGCCGATTCCAAGGAGGCGGGACTAGAGCATTTCCAAATCGGGTTGTCGCGCAACCTTGGCCCTTTGATTGGGTGGCACCCACAGGGTGCGTTTCGCGGGGGGAACGGCAACCGGAAGTCGCCTACGGCGACATCACGGCTAATCGCTGGCATCCCTATTGGGATGCGGAGAAACAGCTTCCCGCGAAGACGCAACGCATCCGCAGGATGCCAGCGATATAGCCGGATGTCGGAGCGTCAGCGACGACTTCCGGTAGGGTGCGAAAAACAGATGCACCCCGTAAGGGGTGCCAGAAAGTGGTCGAGCGAGCGCTAGAATATGGCTGAGGGCGGCGACTTGGATTGGAAATGTTCCAGCCATCTCTTCTCGGGATGTTTCTGGACTGAAAAGAGGAATTTCTCACCGAGGACACCAAGACAAAAAGCTTATTCTTGCATACTCTCCGTGTCCTCGGCGTCTTGACGGGAGATTTTTTTTGAGAGGGTGCAGACACAAAAAGACGCGGACCCTTTCGAGTCCGCGCCTATGGATGAAATAGACTGTGTGCCGCGCTCCTAGACGAGCAGGCCCTTGGTGGAGGGGAGGCTGTCTTTTTGGCGGGGGTCGATCTCGGTGGCGGCGTCGAGGGCGCGGGCGAAGCACTTGAAGATGCATTCGGCGACGTGGTGGGGCTCTTCGCCGTATTCGAGCTTGATGTGCACGTTGGCACCGGCGGCGTTGGCGAAGCCCTGGAAGAATTCGCGTACGAGCAGCAGGTTGAAGTCGCGGATGTTGCCGCGTGCGGCCACGTCGTAGACGAGGTAGGGGCGGTTGCTGAGGTCGAGCGCGACGCGGCTGAGGCACTCGTCCATCGGGAGGATGAAGAAGCCGTAGCGGCGGATGCCCTTCTTGTCGCCGAGAGCTTTTTTAAGCGCTTCGCCGAGTACGATGCCGACGTCTTCCACCGTGTGGTGATAATCGACCGCGAGGTCTCCCGCCGCCTTCACGCTGAGGTCGAACATGCCGTGGCGCGCAAAGAGCTCCAGCATATGGTCGAGGAAGGGGATGCCGGTGGCGATCTGCTTGTCGCCGGTGCCGTCGAGGTTGAGGCGCAGGCGGATCTGCGTTTCGGTGGTGTCGCGCTGGATTTCGGCTACGCGTTGGGCTGCCATTGGTCGATTGCGTCGTTGAGGGTAGTCATCTGTTCTTCCGTGCCGATGGAGATGCGCAGGAAGGAGGCGGTGAAGGGGTGGCTGCCGAAGTAGCGCACGAGGATCTTCCGGGCCTTGAGGTGCTCGAAGAGGTTTTGGGCAAGCTCGGGGCTGTGCTGGCCGCCGGCCGTCTCCGGGCGGGTGAAGACGAAGTTGCTCTGGCTGGCGTAGGTGAACCAGCCGCGGGCCTGGCAGCGTTGGCGGAAGGTGTCGCGGGTGCGCTTTACCTTGCGTACGACTTCGCGGAGGTAGTCCTGGTCGCGCAGGGCGGCGAGGGCTCCGGCCTGGGAGAGGCGGTTGACGTTGTAGCTGTCGCGCACGCGGTCGAGCAGGCCGATGACTTCGGCGTTGGCGAGGGCGTAGCCGACGCGCAGGCCGGCGAGGCCGTAGCTCTTGGAGAAGGTGCGGGTAATGACGAGGTTGGCGTGCTTGTCGAGCAGGGGGCGGCAGTCGCGCTCGGCGAAGTCGGCATACGCTTCGTCGGCCACCACGATGCCGTCGAACTTTTCGCACAGGCGGCCCACGTCGTCGCGCGGGAAGGCGACACCGGTGGGGGCGTTGGGCGTGGTGAGGAAGAGGATGCTGCCTTTGAGCGCCGCCAGTTCGTCGACCGGCAGCTTCATGTCTTCGGCGAAGGGCACGGTCTGCAGCTTGCCGTTTTCGATCGACACCAGCACGGGGTAGAGCGAGTAGCTGGGGAAGGTCTGGACGGTTTGGCCTCCGAAGACGCGCACCAGCAGGTTGAGCAGGTCGTCGGACCCGTTGCCCACGATCACCTGCTCGGGCGTGAGACCATGCAAGTCGGCCACGGCCGCGCGCAGGGGGGCGCTGGTGGGGCTGGGGTAGAGCGGCAGGCGCGTCATCTCGGCCATCACGGCCTGGGCGACCGCCGGGCTGCACGGGTAGGGCAGCTCGTTGGTGTTCAGCTTGATCCAGCCGTCGCCGCTGGGCTGGGTGCCCGGCACGTAGGCATGCAGGTCTCGCACATGCGGCGCTGCGTAGTCGGAAAGTGGCATAAGCCGTTAAAATGGAGCAGCCGCCGGGCAGAAGCAACCCCGCACATGGGCTGGCGATGCTTTACGGGCCAGGCTGGGCCGCATCCGCCTAAAAAATAGCGCATGGGCCTGTAAATTTTTTGCGGGTTGGCTATCGGCTGCCAAAAAATTGTCTCATTTTAAACTTTTAGCAGTGATTCTACTGTTGAAGAAGCTGGAGGGGGTGAGGTGGTACGCCTTAGGCTCAAGCAGGGGTGTGGTGCTTATGATCCAGCAATCGCTTCAAGACTCGCTCGAATCCCTGCCCGGCCTGGAAGGCTATGTCCACTGCGGCCCGGCGGGGGAAATCCAGCATGTCGATGGACGGGAAGAAGCGGAACTGCTCGGGCTCGTCATGCCTTACCTGCAACAAGTGACCCAGCTCATCGGCGGGTCCATTGGCTTGGAGGGGCTGTATGAGATCCAAGCCGGTTCCCCGGATTTCCGGACTGTCGTTGTGCCGCTCAAGGACGGCATGCTCGGCCTGCTGCTCAACCCGCGCAGCCGGACGGAGGAGATCCTCCAACACCTTTCTCCCTATACCCTCTGAGGCCATGGATACGCTCAAGCTGATCAAGAACGTATTGGATGTGCCGGGGGTGGAGGGCGTGTGCTTCCACGACCTCGATGGCGAGCTGCTGTATGCAGACATGCCCTCGTTCATGATCGAGGAAGTCTACGAAGACCTGCTGCGCCGCGTGGTGATGCTCTACGAGGCCGTCGAGACCCACTACGTGCCGGTCGAAGACTACCTGCTCAAGTTTCAGGACATGCAGCTGATGCTCCGCAAGGGCAAGGACTACGGGATGCTGATCCTCGCGCAGGAGCAGGTCAACCAGATGTCCTTGCGCATGGTCACGACGATGGCCTTGCGCCAGTTGAATGTCGATGCGCTGCGGCTGCTGCACCCGCATGCGGGCCAGAACGCCAAGGCGGCGGGCACCAACGGCCATGCACCTGCGGCCGCCCCTGCGCCAACTCCTGCCGCGCAGGAGCCAGCCGCCGCAGCGCTTCGAGCCGTGCGGCCTACCCGCCCACCGACGCGCCTTTATCGCGGGCGCAGTTACTGATCTACGGCCCTGCTGGCCCTTCACGTTTCTTATCCTTTTTTCCAAACTGCTACAAGCTATGGCTGTTTCACGCTATCTCCGCTCGCCCCTCCTGCTTTCAGCGGGCGCTCTGCTCTCCGCGGCTTCGCCCCTTCTCGCCCAGAGCGACGAGGTGGTGCCCGCGCTGCCCCAATCGACGGCCGACATCATGTGGCTGCTGATCGCAGCGGTGCTCGTCTTCTTCATGCAAGCGGGCTTCGCCCTGGTCGAATCGGGCCTCACGCGCGCCAAGAACGCGTGCAATATCATGATGAAGAACCTGCTCGACTTCTGCCTCGGGGCACTGGCGTTCTGGGCCATCGGCTACATGCTGATGTATGGCGAGAGCGGCAACGGCCTGATCGGCTGGGATCCGAGCCTGCTCTTCCTCGGCAGTGCCAGTGCGGCGCAGGACTTCGGGCTCAGCGCGGGCTGGCTCTTCCAGGTGGTGTTTGCCGCCACCGCCGCGACGATCGTCTCCGGCGCGATGGCCGAGCGCACAAAGTTCCGCGGCTACGTGGCCTACTCGGTGCTGATCTCGGCCTTCATCTACCCGATCGCGGGCCACTGGATCTGGTCGGGCAGCGGCTGGCTCGGCGGCATGGGCATGCGAGACTTCGCGGGCTCGACGGTCGTGCACTCGGTCGGTGCCTGGGCGGCCCTCGCCGGCGCGATGATCCTGGGGCCGCGCCTCGGCAAGTATACCGATACGGGTGAAGTGCGTCCCATCCCGGGCCACAACCTGCCGTTCGCAACCCTCGGTGTGTTTATCCTCTGGTTTGGCTGGTTCGGCTTCAACGCCGGCTCCACCTTGGCGGCAGTCGACGGGATCGCCCACGTGGCGGTGACGACGACTTTGGCGGCGGCGGCGGGCGCCATTGCGGCGACCTTCACCACCTGGCTGCGCTTCGGCAAGCCCGACCTCACGATGGCGCTCAACGGCACACTGGCTGGCCTGGTGGGCATCACCGCCCCCTGCGCTTCGGTCAATACCCTTTCCGCCGTGCTTATCGGCCTGATCGCCGGCATCATCGTGGTCTTCGCGATCCTCTTCATCGAAACCAAGCTCAAGATCGACGACCCCGTCGGTGCGATCAGCGTGCACGGCATCTGCGGTGCCTGGGGCACGCTCTCCATCGGCCTCTTCGGCCAAAGCTCGATCGACGCGCTTTTCTGGAGCGAAGAGACGGCGATCAAGGACGGTCTCTTCTTCGGCGGCGGCGTCAGCCAGCTGCTGATCCAGCTCGCCGGGGTGGCCAGCGTCTTCGTCTTTGCCTTCGGCACCGCCTACGCCGTGTTCTTCGCCATCGACCGCCTCTTCGGCCTGCGGGTCTCCCCCGAGGAAGAAATGGAAGGCCTCGACCTGGGCGAGCACGGCAACGAAGCCTATGCGGACTTCACCCAGTATCAGGACTCACCCGAGCTGCTGGCCACGGCCAAGCCGGCCCCGATCACTTCTATCTAGTCTTTCAGCTCCACCGAAAGTACCGTCCACTAAACCCCGGGAAGTTTGCTCCTTCCCGGGGTTGCTTTTTTGGTCCGAAGGTTAGCTTTTAACAACTGACGGGGCAACTTTCTCCTGCGACTGAATCCAAGTTACACTTGACTTTGTCCGCACAGGATGGGATCGGGTCTCATTAACATGAGCCGATTCCTTCAGCTTTCCACCCTTTCCCTCGCTGCGTGTGCGTTCAGCCCGCTCGCTTTGGCGCAAGCCAATGGGGAAGAATCCAACGAGCCGGTTTACGACCTGGCCGAATACCCGGTGCAGGCCAGTGCCGACGCTTCGGCGGAAGGGCTTACGCTCCCCTACGCCGGCGGTCAGGTGGCGCGTGGGGGCCGGATCGGCCTGCTCGGCAGCCGCGACTTGCTGGAGACGCCTTTCAGCCTCACGGCTTACACCAGCGAGTTCATCCAGAACCAGCAGGCCGAGAGCGTGGGCGATGTGTTGCTCAACGACCCGGCGGTGCGCGTGGCTCGTGGCTTCGGCAACCTTCAGCAGCTCTACCTTGTGCGCGGCCTGCCGATCTACTCCGACGACATGGCCTACAACGGCCTTTACGGCCTGCTGCCCCGCCAATACCTTGCGGCGGAGCTGATCGAGCGCGTGGAAGTGATGCGCGGGGCCAATACCTTCCTCAATGGCGCAGCCCCGGGCGGCAGCGGCCTGGGCGGCGCCGTCAATGTGATGCCCAAGCGCGCCCCGAGCGACCCGCTGACGGCTTTGACCACAGGTATCCAGTCGGGCGGCCAACTCTACGTGGCGGCCGATGTGGCCCGTCGCTTCCAGGACGACCAGGTGGGCGTGCGCGTGAATGTGGCCAACCGCAACGGCGGGACGGTGGTCGACGGCGAGTCGGTCAAGACGACCGTCGGCGCGATCGGTCTGGATTTCCGTGCCGACAAGTTTCGCCTCTCCGCCGATCTCGGTTACCAGAACAACGAGATCGAGGGCTCCATGCCCAGCATCACGTTTGCGTTTACCCCGGCCCGGACTTCCGAACCGACGCGTATCCTGAAGGCCCCCAAGGCGGATTCCGCCATCGCCCAACCTTGGACCTACTCCGATGAGGAAGACGTCTTCGGTACCTTGCGCGGCGAATACGACGTGAGCGAGTATGTGACGGTGTGGGGTGCTGCCGGCGCGCGCAAGGGCATGGAGGCTTCCAGCTTTGCCAACCCCAATGTGCGAGACGCTTCCGGCTACACCGAGGCCAGCCGCTTTGATACGGGCCGCGAAGATGTGGTGCTGACCGGCGAGATCGGTGCTCGTGCTAGCTTCGAAACCGGCTCGTTTGGCCACGAGATCACCGTCACGGGGGCCGCTCACCAGTTCAAGTCGAAGAACGCCTACGCGATGTCGGCCGGCGATGCCGTCATCAGCAATATTTACAACCCGGTGCCGCAGGCCGCTCCGGCGGCAGACTGGTTTACCGGAGGTGAGGTTTCCGATCCGCAGGAGACGGAGCGGACCAAGATGTCGAGTGTGGCGATCGCCTACCAGCTTTCGGCCCTGGAGGAACGCCTGCTGGTGACGGCGGGCTGGCGCTACCAAAGCATCGACACCAAGAGCTACCTCTATTCGGTCGGCTCGCGCGGCGCCCTGAGCGCCCGGTACGACGAGGGCAAGGCTACCCCGGTGGGCGGCGTGCTCTTCAAGCTGACCGAGCAAGTGTCCGTCTACGGCAACTACATCGAGGGCCTGGTCAAGGGCGACGTTGCGAACGCGACCAACAATGGGCTCCCGGTGCCGAATGCAGGCGAAGTGCTCGCGCCCCTCGACACCACCCAGTATGAGGTGGGCGTAAAGGCCGACTTCGGGCGCTTTGGCGGCTCGCTGGGCCTGTTCAAGAGCGACAAGCCCGTGGCCGGCTACGATGCCGACAACTACTTCCGCGTGCTCGACGGGCAGGACAATTATGGCATCGAGCTCTCCGTCTATGGCGAGCTGTTTGAAAGCCTGAAGGTGCTCGGCGGTATCAGCCTGCTCGACGCAGAGCTGGAAAACGGCATGAACGCCATCGGCTCGCCCGAAAAGCAGGCCAACCTCGGCCTCGAGTGGATGCTGCCCTTCGTCGACGGCCTCTCGGTGGATGGTCGCGTGATCTACACCAGCAGCCAGTTTGCGGATGCCGCCAATACACTCGAAGTGCCTTCGTGGGTGCGTTACGACCTCGGCCTGCGCTACAGCCTGCCGGTGGGCCAGGACCAGTTGCTGACCCTGCGGGCACGCGTCGAAAACGTGGCCGACAAGGACTACTGGGCTTCTGCCGGAGGTTACCCCAATGCGGGCTACCTGACCGTCGGTGCGCCGCGCACCTTTATGGCCAGCGCGACGCTCAGCTTCTAGAGTATGTCCGGTTTAGGATGAAACAGCGGGTGGGAGCTACTTTGAGCCCCCAGCGTTTTGTTGATTCGGATTAAAACGGAACTGCTCTAGGGCGCAGTCTCAACGTTCTGATCTTGGCGAGGGAGTGGCGAAGTATTGCCCTCCCTCTTTTTGTGCCAGGGTGCCTGGGGAGTGGGGGGCGGCCCTTCGAACAATTCCAGGCGCTTCCAGTCCTCTTCTCCCTGGTGGAAAAAGGTAGGGAAGGTCTCGGCGGAAAACCAGACGACCCCATAGGCGGGCGTCGTGGCCCAATAACGCTCGGCGTCGGGGTAAAAGCGGATGCGGCCGTAGATGGGGTGGTAGATTCGGGGAAAGTCCGTCATCTGGAAGCGACCCAGCCAGGGAGACTCGAACCAATCGTCCGGGAAGACTTCGAGCGTGCCCAGGTAGGGGTGCTCAATCGTCTCCAGCGGCACCTCCTGATCGGCCCCTCCGCGCGGGTCGTAGCGGTGGACGCGCTCAAAGCCGTTGATGAGGTTGGGCTGGTGGTAGGCGGCCGTCTCGTACCAGTGGTAGTTGCTGATGTCCAGCAGCTGACGTTCGCTTTTGGGGGGCAGGCCGAAGGCATCCCATGCGATGATGGTCAAGACGTTGGTCTGGTAGGCGGCGAGAAAGGTCGACATGAAGCCAAATTCGTCTTCGCGCACGGGGTAGGCCGGGTCGTCGAGGTAGTCGAGCGGGGCGATGTAAGTCACCTGCGTCGGCACGGCGTCGAACGTGTCCTGCAGTGCCGCCTTCAGCCCGCTGTATTCGCGGTGGTTTACGCCCGCATGGCCATGCAGCAGGTGGTAGTGGGTCTGGTAGGCAAAGAGCAGGACGACGGCTGCCGTGAGCGGTAGAGCGGCGGCGCGAGCCTGGGGCCATTTGCGGCTCATGTAGCGCAGGAGCTCCGCCACGCCGAGGGTCGCCACCGTGAGGCTCAGTAGATAGGGGGCACTGATCGTGCGGAAAAAGCTGACCCGTAGGGGGACGATGAGGTTGGGCGCCCAGCAGATGCCGAGGGCGAGACCGCAGGCCAGCAAGAGCGGCACGATGTGATAGGGTGCCAGCCCGAAGCGCCGACAGATGCCGAGCAGCCCGAGCAGGCAGAGGGCCGCCGTGGCGGCGATCCAGACCCATCCCCAGCCGGGAAGGAGCGCCCCCCATAGCTCGAAAGCGCGGGGCAGGAGCTGCTGGGCGGCAAAGGCGAGGATGGCCGTCGGCTCGAGTGAGATGGCCGCGCGCTCAACCCCTGGGCTCTGGGCCAGCACGGTGGCCGCTGCGACCTTGTAGGCGGCGAAGTAGAGCCCGCAGACGAGTACCGAAAAGCCAAGGCCGTGGGCCAGTTGGCGGTACGACCAGCGCTCGCGACGGCCGACAAAGTAGAACGCAAGCAGCGCGGCGGGCAGGTGCAGCGCTGCCGACTGGTAGATGCACGACGCGATGAGGAAGAGCGCCATGGCGAGCGGGGCGCGGTAGGAGAGCCAGAACTGCCGGATCGAGGGGGCGGCGACGCAGAGGTGGGCCGACCATACTGCGAGGGCTGCCGCCAGCGAGAAGGGGGCGCAGACCGCCCACCCGGTGTAAATGGTGGTGGCTGGAGTGAGGGTGGCCAGCAGGCTCAGGCCTGCGGCGAGCAGCCGGCGGCGGCTGTGCCAGTGCAGCGTATAAAAGAGCGAGAGACTGAAGATGAGCAGGTTGGCAAGGCCCCAGAGACGGATCCACTTGAGGTCGGGCACGCTGTCGGCAAACAGGAACGAGAGCTTGACCAGCAGGCCGTAGACGGGGCGCCCGTGCCCCCAGAAGGCGTTGTTGATCCAGGGCAGCGGGTCGAGGTGGTTGCAGACGAGCAGCCAGTAGTCGTCGAAATGGCCGTAATCGAGGCTGAACGCTGGCCAATAGGCATAGAGAAAGAGGCAGGGTAGTAGCAGCAGGTAGCCGAGGCGCAGCATGCGAGAGGATTGAGGCGACATCGCGTGCCGTTATCTCGCCTTGGCGCCAAAGGGTCAAGGCGCGGCTGGCCTACTTCTTCTGTAGTGAAGGGTGTGGAGTGGCTTCCGAGCCGTCGGGGTGCATCCACTGGGCGCTGGCCTGGTCGTAGTAATCGGGGAACGATTCCGGATAAAGCCAGATGGTTCCGAAGCGTTGAGTCGACACCCAGTAGGGCGGCTCAATGTCGGCATAAAACAGAAATTCGCCATACTCTTCGTGGTGGATCACCGGGAAGTCCGTCATGTAAAACCGCCCGAGCCAGGGTGATTCGTACCAGTGGTGGCGAAAGACCTTCAAGGGGCCGAAATATGGGTGCTCAATCGTCTCCACAGGCTCACCTTGCGGCCCTTCTCGCGGGTCATAGCCGTGGATGAGTTGCAGGCCGTTGATCAGGTGAGGTTGAGCGTAGGCCTCGTCGTCGTACCAATGGCGGCGCTGCAGAGGGACGCGGCTCCGTTCGTGGGCAGGCGGGACGCCAAAGGCATCCCAGGCAATCGAGGTGAGCACATTGGTCTCGTAGCCGTCCAGGGAGCTGGAAAGCAGCCCATATTCGTCCACTTGGGCCGGGTAGGCAGGGTCGTCGAGGTGTTCCAGCGGCGGGATGTAATCGATCCCCCAGGGGAAGGCGTCGAACTCCCGCTCAACTGCACTGCGCAGGACGGTGTATTCGTGGTGGTTGACCCCTGCATAACCGTGCTGAAGATGGTAATGCGCTTGATAGGCGAAGAGCACCACTGCGGCACCCGCGAGGCCATAGCGCGCTCCACGGGCGGCTGGCCAAGCCCGCGCAAGGCAGCGGACGGCTTCGGCGGCTCCGAGCCCGGCCAGCGTGAGCGTCACCAGATAGGATGCGTTGAGCGTGCGGAAGAAGCTGACGCGGCCACTGACGATGAGATTGGGTGCCCAGGTGAAAACGATGACCCCGGTGCACAGCACCGCCAGCAGCGAGACGTGATAGGCAGGGAGGCATTGGCGGCGGCAGACTTCGCGCAGCCCCAGCAGCGACAGCAGCCCCGTCGCGCCCATCCAGAGCAGGCTCCAGCTCGGCAGCAGTGTTCCCCACAGCTCAAAGACGCGGGGGATCAGGCGTTCGCTGGCGTAGGCGTAGATGGCTGGTAGGTCGAGGGACAGGGCCGCACGCTCGACGCCGGCGCTATGGGCCAGCACGGTGGCAACGGCTACCTTGTAGGCGATAAAGTAGAGGCCGCTGGTGAGCAACGCAAAGCCCAGCCCGTGTAGCAGCCTGGCGTACGACCAACGTTCGCGCGGGCTCACGAGGTAAAAGGCCAGCAGAGCGGCGGGGAGATGTAGCGCGGCCGATTGGTAGATGCAGGAGGCGGTGAGAAACAGCAAGAGCGCCAGCGGAGCGCGGTATGACAGCCAGAACTGGCGGAGCGTTGGTGCGGCGACATGCAGGTGGGCGGCCCATACCGCTAGGGCGGCCGAGAGGGCAAAGGGTGCGCAGACGGCCCACCCGGCATAGATCGCAGTCGAAGGGGTCAGCGTGGCCAGCAGGCTGAGCCCTGCGGCCAGAAGGGGGCGCTTGCTATGCCAGCGTAGCGTGTAAAACAGGCTAAGGCACAGCACGATCAGGTTGAAGACGCCCCAGAGACGGACCCACTTGAGGGCAGGCACCCCGTCGATCAGCAGAAACGAGAGTTTGGTGAGAATGCCGTAGATCGGCCGCCCATGCCCGCTAAAGGTGTTGTTGAGCCAGGGCAGCGGTTCGAGGTAGTTACAGGTGATCACCCAGTAGTCGTCGAAGTGACCATAGGTGAGGCTGAGGGCCGGCCAGTAGGCATAGAGAAACAGGCACGGCAGCACCAGGAAGTAACCGAGATACAGCGTGCGAGAGGGGCGAGACGACATTGCGTGCCGTTATCTCGCTTCGGTGCCAAAGGGTCAAGGCGCGGCTGCCGTTCATCCTCAAGACGGTTGCATTGCCTCCGGCCCATCGATATCAACGGACCTATGATCCGTAAGTTGCCTTCTCTCGCTTTCGGGATCGTTTGTTTTTGCATCCCTGCCTTCATGGAGGCCAAGCCAAAGCTCGACTGCACCTCCGCTGAGACTTATCAAGACCCACTCGCTCCCACCTTGGAGGGCGCGATTGCCTTGGTCGATCTTCCGGCGATCAAGGGTGAGGTGAGTGCGCCGCAGAAAGCCGCCCTCGATGCCGTGCTGGAGCAGGGCTGGGGGCGTGTGCAGGCGGGGCACCTGGGGCTGGCGGTGATCACGGCGGATGGGCGCACTTGGGCAGCCAGTCGCTCGCGCGAGGGCGAGGCGCCGGGGCGCTTCTGGTGGGCCAGCGTGGGCAAGGCTTTTACCGCGATGGTGGTCGTGCAGTTGGTCGAAGAAGGCAAGCTGCGGTATGATCAGACGCTGGCAGATTTCGCCCCGCAGGTGCCTTATGCCGAGCTGATCACCGTCCGTCATCTGCTGGAGCACACGAGCGGCATTTTCAGCTTTCAGGAAGACCGCAAGTTTCGTGAACAGCACGGCTACAAGTCACCGGGTGATCTCCTGAAGGTGGCGCTGCGGCACGACCCGGCCTTCTGCCCCGGCGCGCATTGGCACTACTCCAACACCGGCTACATCCTGCTGGGCCAGATCATTGAACAGGTGGAGGGTGCGCCCTACCACGAGGTGGTCAACCGGCGGATCTTTGCCCCCTTGGGGCTCAAGCACGCCGCCGCCCTGGCTCCGCGTGCCCAGCCGGATGACGTAGCGCTGCCGGCGGAGGCGAAGGGCAAGCCCGCAGCACGACCTCACCACGCCCTACGCGGCCGGGGCGGTCGCGGCCTCACCGCTCGATCTGGCATTGGCCTGGCGGGCGTTTCTCGCGGGCAAGGTGGTGCCGCCGGGAGCCGTGGCGGAGATGTTTGCCACGCTGCACCCGATGTTTGGCTCCCCGGTGCAGAGCTACGGCCAAGGTGTGATGGTCTACCGCTTGCAGGCGGCCGACCCCAACGTCACGGATGTCTGGCTCGGCCACAGCGGCGGGATGCCCGGCGCGAAAGCGATTGTCGCCTATTCGCGCGAAAAGCAGGCCTTTGTCGCCGTGGCGCTGACGGGGGAGGGCAACGTGGAAGCCTTCGCCTTGGCCCTGGTGCAAGCGTTGGAGTAGGTGCCGTTCCTCGCCCGGATTGTCCGCCGACGCGATTCCCGCTTTATCTTGGGCGCGCATTGCTCTAGGCTGGTCTTCATCATGCAGCGACTGGAGTTCAACCAGCCCGATTTCGAGCAGCAGTTGGCCGATTTTTGCGCCGTCAACGAGACGCCACGCAGCATCGCGGACGCCGTTTCCGGCATCCTTAGCGAGGTGAAGGCCGGCGGCAACGCGGCGCTTTGCCGTTCGACCGAGCGATACGACGGCGTAACTCTGACCCCGGCGCAGCTGCGCGTGCCCCGCGACCAGATGCGCGCCGCAGCCGATGCGCTGGACGACGAGACGCGCGCCGCCATCGAGGAGGCCATCGCCAACGTGCGCGACTTCCACGAAAAGGGCCTGCCGCAAGACTGGAGCGGCCAGAATCGCCACGGTGCCACGGTGGGCGAGCGTTTTTACCCGATCGAGCGCGTGGGCCTCTACATCCCCGGCGGTCAGGTGCCGCTGGTCTCGACCGTTGTCATGACGGCCACGTTGGCCAAGCTCGCCGGCTGCCCCAGCATCGTCGCCTGCACACCTCCGGGCAAGGACGGCAAGGTCAACCCCGGCCTGCTGGCGGCCTTCGCGCTTTGCGGCGTGGAGGAGGTCTACAGCGTGGGCGGGGCTCAGGCGATTGCCGCGATGGCCTACGGCACGGAGACGATCCAGCCGGTCTGCAAGATCTACGGCCCCGGCAACGCCTACGTCAACGAGGCCAAGCGCCAGGTGCTCGGCACCGTTGGTATCGACATTCTCGCCGGCCCGAGCGAGGTCATGATCATCACCGACCGGAGCGCCCACCCGGCCTACGTTGCGGCCGATCTGCTCGCGCAGGCCGAGCACGGCAGCGGGCGCGAAAAGCTGTTTCTCACCGTGCCGGACGAGTTGACGCTCGACCGCATCCTCGACGAACTCGCGCGCCAGGAGCCCATGCTGAAGCGTCTGGAGCGGTTGCGTCCGGTGCTCGACGAGGGCTTCCTCGCCATCGTCACGCCCAGCCTTGCGGCGGCGGTGCAGGTGGCCAACTACGTTGCCCCTGAGCACCTTGAGCTGCAGGTGGCCGACGAGGAGATTGACTTCCTTTGCCGCGACATCACCACCGCCGGCGCAATTTTCTGTGGCCACGAGACGCCCACCGTCTTGGGCGACTTTGCCGCGGGCCCCAACCACACGCTGCCCACCCTGCGCAGCGGGCGCTTCTTCAGCGGCCTCCAGATCACGGACTTCCTGCGTCGCAGCAGCATCACGCACTACCGGCGCGACTCGCTGAAAAAGGCCCAACACGTCGTCCGCGCCTTCTCCCGCCTCGAACAACTCGACGCCCACGGCGAAAGCCTCGAAGTGCGGTTAAGGGAGGAGTAGGAAGGGGGCAGCTCATCTCCCCATATCCTCGGGCTTGCCGCCTCGCCCTTCTTCGCAAAACTCGTCTGGATGGACGGACATAAAACGGTGGAACGCCCGTTGCGGGGCAAGGTGGCTTTGGTGGCGGGCGGGACGCGTGGGGCAGGGCGTGGGGGCGCGGTCGAGCTGGGCGCGGCGGGTGCGACCGTGTATGTGACGGGGCGGACGACGCGTGAGCAGCGCTCGGAGTATAACCGACCGGAGACGATCGAGGAGACGGCTGAGCTGGTGACGGCGGCGGGCGGCCAGGGCATCGCGGTGCGGGTCGACCACCTGGAGCCGACGGAAGTGGCGGCGCTGGTCGAGCGGATCCGGCGGGAGCAGGGCCGGCTGGATGTGTTGGTCAACGATATCTGGGGCGGCGAATATCTGGTGGAGTGGAATCAGCCGGTGTGGGCGCACTCGCTGGAAAAGGGGCTGCGGCTCTTGCGGCTGGCTGTCGAGACGCACTTGATCACGGCGCACCATGCGCTGCCGCTGTTGATCGAGCAGCCGGGTAGCCTGCTGGTGGAGATGACCGACGGCACGGCCGATTACAACGCGCACAATTACCGGCTCTCAGCCTTTTACGACCTGGCGAAGACGTCGATCAACCGCCTCGGCTGGTCGCTGGCGCAGGAGTTGAAACCGCATGGCGGCACGGCCGTCTCCATGACGCCCGGCTGGATGCGTTCGGAGATCATGCTGGAGATTTTTGGCGTGACGGAGGCCAACTGGCGGGATGGGGCGGCGAAGGAGCCGCATTTCGTCATCTCGGAGAGTCCGCGCTTTGTGGGCCGGGCAGTGGCTGCCCTCGCCGCCGACCCCGACCGTGCGCGTTGGAGCGGCCAATCCCTATCCAGCGGTCAAATGGCCAAAGTCTACGGTTTTGACGATGTGGACGGCTCCCGCCCGGACTGCTGGCGCTACATGCGCGAGGTGATCGAGACCGGCAAGGCAGCGGACGCGACGGGGTATCGGTAGAAGGCCCGGGTTTAGCGCAGGTTGAAGGGGAATGGCTGGCGGACCCAGACGTTTACGGTCCTGGCCTCTTTGACCATGGGGGTGTAGCGTAGCTCCCGGAGGGCGGGCAAGACGGCATTGGTGAATGACTCGTGGGTCGAGGATTCGACGATAATTTGGCCTACCGTGCCATCGCTCTGGATCACAAATTTGACGACCACCTCACCCTCCTTCAGTTGATACTTCATATCCAGCGGATACTGGATGTTGGGCCGCCCGATCATCTTTGGCATCGCGCTATACGTCTGCAGGTAGAAGTAGACGGCCTGGCTCGCGTTCTGGAGGTGGGTAGGAAGAGGGAACGTGTGGGTGGATCCCCGTGCCTTGAAGCGGGTAGAGTCGTCGACGGTCCAGTTACGGTCTCCCGGGCGGAGGTAGGCGAGGCGGTACTCGTCGTTGCTGCTCGTGGCGAGGTCCAGCCAAAGGGAACCGTTGGCATTGCGGACCTGCTCGATCCGCCCGGCCTGAGCGAGGAGGGAGGAAGTCAGAGCGCAGAGGCAGAGCAGGATAGGTAGCAGCTTCATCAAGATCAAGATGAGGCTGCCAAACGATAGATGGCAAGGTAGATGTGAGGGGGTACCTTCAGGAGGCACAAAAAAGCGCACCCCGTTGCCGGTGTATCTTAAGCGGAAGCCGTCTCGGCCCCAAGCAGAGCGTATTTCGCTTTGAACACTTCAATCCAATCGTTGTGCCTCCGGCTCTCTTCAATCGCTTTTACGAGGTCTTGGATCGTGATCCGTCCGATATGACTTTGATGCTTTTCCGGTAGGGATGCGGTCAAGAGCGTCCAAAGTCCTTGGTCTTGGCCACTTGTTATGGAGGGGCGTAGAAAGGAGGGATTGCGCTGGTCGTGCAGGAGTAGAAAGGAGCCTCCTTGCGCGCGGGCAAATGCCAGTTCACGGAAGAACTGGTAATAATTGGCAAAGGCGCAGATCGGCCCTTGGAGGATCGGTTGGTGGCCAAAACCCTGCTCTTTAAGGAGATCCCAGTAGGTGCGCCCAATGTAATGCAGGTAACAGTCGTCGAGATGACCAGGGAAGGGATTTGCCCCGGCGCAGTTACCGTTCGCAAACTGAGAACATCCTCCGAATGATTTTTCGGCGAGTTTAGCTTCGATGAAGATGCTGCCACCGTCATTACCTTGAAGTAGCAGGTCGATGGAGGTCGGCTGTCGAGTGTCTTCGTTGAAGACTGACCGATCCGTAAATTCGAGGTGTGCAGTTATTTCTCCCTGCGGCCAAGGCAGGCCTGCTTTGGCCACCACGCTTCGTAGCGGTTCCCAATCATGTCTCAGGATAAGAGGGCCCAGGAGGTTGAAAACCATAGCTTGGCTGCTGAGGCCGTGATGGAGGTATTTGTGAAGTAGGAAAGTCTTTTTGCCTCTGCAATCAGCCTGGTGAGCCTGAATGTAGTCAGTGACTTCAGGGCAGATGATATTCCGTGGCCACTGGGTCAGATCTTGAAGACAATAACCTTTCCCTGGCGCGGTGGTGTAGCCTCGCGCTTCAAACCATGTGCTCGCCGCTTGTCGCAGAGTTTCTTCGAAACGCTCATATCGCAAAAAGGGCCAACTCTGCGCCCGGCGGTTGCTGCTTTCGGTCGTTTGAGGCATTGGCCCGGCTTAAATTGAGGCACAAAAAATAGCAAGCGGTTATGGCGCTTGCTATTGAATGGGAAAATATATCTCCCCGCGGCTTATTCCCACTCAATGGTGGACGGCGGCTTGCTGGAGATGTCGAGGCAGACGCGGTTGACGCCTTTGACCTCGTTGATGATGCGGCTGGAGATGCGCTGCAGGAGGTCGTGGGGCAGGTAAGACCAGTCGGCCGTCATGGCGTCGGTGCTTTCGACGATGCGCAGGGCGATGACGAAGTCGTAGGTGCGTTCGTCGCCCATCACGCCCACGGTGCGGACGGGGAGGAAGACGGCGAAGCTTTGCCAGACCTTGTAATAGAGATCGGCCGCTTTCATTTCTTCGAGCAGGATATGGTCGGCTTCGCGCACGATGCGGAGGTTTTCCTCCGTCACGGCGTCGAGCACGCGGACGGCGAGGCCGGGGCCGGGGAAGGGCTGGCGCCAGACGACGCTCTTGGGCAGCCCGAGCTCTTCGCCGAGCTTGCGCACTTCGTCCTTGAAGAGCTGGTTGAGCGGCTCGAGCACCTTGAGCTTCATGTGCTCGGGCAGGCCGCCGACGTTGTGGTGGCTCTTGATGAGGGCGGCCGGGTTGTTGCCGATCGGCACGCTCTCGATGATGTCGGGGTAGATCGTGCCCTGGGCGAGGAAGTCGACTTCGCCGATCTTCTCCACCTCGGCGTCGAAGACTTCGACGAAGGTGCGGCCGATGATCTTGCGCTTTTGCTCGGGGTCGGTGACGCCGGCGAGGCGCGTCAGGAAGAGCTCGCGGGCGTCGGCCACCACGAGGTTCATGTGGAAGTTGTCGCCAAAGAGCTTTTCGACGGCCGCACGCTCGTTCTTGCGCAGCAGGCCGTTGTCGACAAAGACGCAGGTGAGCTGGGTGCCGATGGCCTTGTGGATGAGCGCGGCAGCGACGGAGCTGTCGACCCCGCCGGAGAGGCCGAGGATCACGTGGCGGTCGCCCACGGTCTCACGGATGCGCTCGATGGCTTGCTCGGCGTAGTTGGCCATCGTCCAGTCGCCCCGGCACTGGCAGATGTTGAAGACGAAATTGCGGATGATGTCCTGCCCCTGTTCGCTGTGGAACACTTCGGGGTGGAACTGGAGGGCGTAGAAGTGGCGCTCGGGGTTTTCGATCGCAGCAAAGGAGCTGTTTTCGGTCTCGCCGATGGCGCGGAAGCCATTGGGCAGGCGGGTGAGCTTGTCGCCGTGGCTGTTCCAGACGCGGATCTGGTGCTTTACGCCGTCGAAGAGCGGGCTGTCGGGCTCGACCACTGTGAGGGTGCCGCGGCCGTATTCGCGCTCATTGGAGGGGAGGACTTCGCCGCCGAGCATGTGGCCGCAGAGCTGGAGGCCGTAGCAGATACCGAGGACGGGCACGCCGAGCTCGAAGATCTCCTTCTCGGGCTTGGGGCTGTCGGGCTTCAGCACGCTGCTGGGCCCGCCGGAGAGGATGACGCCTTGCACCCCTTCGGCTTTGAGCTGGCTGACGGGGACGTCGTAGCGGTAGACCTTCGAATAGACGGAGCATTCGCGCAAACGGCGCGCGATGACTTGCGTATATTGGGACCCGAAGTCGAGGACGGCGATAATCTGGCTCATGGTTTCCGTGCGCGGCAAAAGGGAAATTGGGCACCTAAGCAGGTTCGTCCCAGCCCGGCAAGGGTATTCGCACGGGAAAAATCAAGCCCGAATTTAAATACGGTTTCTCTCACGAAGGGCACAGAGACACAAAGGTTCCCAATCCAATTTTCAGTTCTTTGTGTCTTCGTGCCCTTCGTGAGAGAATCTGCCTTTTTCTATTTCAATTACAGTCGCCCAGGTACATGCGGGGGACCTGCAGGTCGTCGCCGGTGAAGTATTGTTTGATCACCGACGGGTAAAAGGGCACGGCCTGGATGTTGTCGAGCGAGAGCCAGGCGACGCCGATCTGGTGGTTGTCGCACTCGTGGCCGATGTGGACTGCCAGTGGATCGGTGATGTGGCAGCGGAAGACGTGCTCGAGCTGGTGGAAGCCGGCGTGGCTCTTGGAAAAGCGGTGGTTGCGGCCGATGTACTCGCGCACGTAGAGCAGGCGGTCGACTTCGACTTCCACACCGACTTCTTCGAGGCACTCGCGGCGCACGGTGTCTTCGAGCGTCTCGCCGGGCAGTTGGCCACCACCGGGCAGGATGTAATAAATGCCGCGCCAGTCCCGCATCTTGGTAGCCAGCAGCTTGCCCTCATGGATGATGACGGCGCGGGCGGCCGAACGGATGGGTTTGATGCGGGCCATAGAAGCCATCAATGCGTAAAGCAGTCGGGCGGCTGGTGGCAAGCCTCTGCATCGAGGTTTCCGGCCATGGTGTGCTTGCGGGCGTGGCCAAGGCGGCTTTGGGTGGTGGTTATGAGTGTGGATTGGGACTACCGCTACCGGATCGGGCGCCATGGTTGGGACAAGGGTCAGGCCGCGCCGCCGCTGGTGGAGTGGCTGCGGCGGCACCGCCCATCCGGACGCATCCTCGTGCCGGGCTGCGGTCGCGGGCACGATGCTGCTGCTTTGGCAGGCCCGCAGGCGGAGGTGCTGGGCGTGGATATTTCGGCCACGGCGGTGCGGGCGGCACAGGCGCGGTATGGCAGGCCGGGGCTGCGCTTTGCGTTGTGCGACGCGCTGCACAGCCCGGCGGCGCGGCTGGGGCGTTTCGACTGGGTGGTGGAGCACACGTGTTTTTGCGCGATCCCGCCGCGCGAGCGGCCTGCTTACGTGCGGCGGATGGCCGAGCTGCTAAGGCCGGGCGGCCATTTGCTGGGGATCTTTTTTCTGGAGCCGCACGTGGTCACGGGGCCGCCGTTCGGCGTGCAACCGGCGGAGCTGGACCGCCTCTTCGAGCCCTGCTTCGAGCTGGTGGCGCGCTGGCTGCCCACGGAGAAATTCCCGGAGCGCGAGGACGGTGAGGAAGTGCGGCTTTACCGCCGGTGTAAATTCGTTCGCGTCGGTGGGGCAGCGGTGCCATCTTGAGCGGATACTCGATGTCGATCGCCCACTATTTCCGTTGTTTCAGCGAGCCGACCCGTTGGCGCATCCTCCACTTGTTGCGGCAGGGGCCGCTTTGCGTCTGCCACTTGCAGGAGATTCTGGACGAGCCGCAGGCGAAGATCTCGAAGCAGCTGGCCTATCTGAAGCCGTACGGGCTGGTGACGGCGCGGCGGCATCACAACTGGACGATCTACAGCCTGCCGCCCCACTTGCCAGCCGAGGTGGAGGCGATGCTGGATTTGCCGCTCGACGAGGCCGACCAGAAAACGTTGACCGCCGACCGCCTGCGCCGCGATGCGCTGTTGCGGCGCCTGGTCGAAACTTCGGAAGCGCCGGAGCCGATCGGCGTGCTGTTGGCGCGGGGGGAAATTGGGTGTTGCTGAGGCGTGAGCCGCGTGAGCGGGTGCTTCTGCAGCACAGGCTTGCGAAAATGCAAAACAGCTGTTTGATTTCTGGCTTTGACCGACTTATCTGAAGGAATGCACGCTGTTTCTGATTGGGAGCTTCTACTGGGCGCGTTGCCAGATCAACGCGCTGGGTTGGTCGCGCCCCTTGCCCAGGCGTCGGCGCAGCTCCCAGCCGGGCCAGGAGAGGTCGACATCGCCCGGGGCTTCGAGCACCACGGTGGCGTCGCCATCGCCCAGCTGGCGGTCGAGGGCGGCGAGGATCGCGTGCGGTTGCTCGCGCCACAGGCTGTAGGGCGGGTCGGCGAAGACGAGGTCTACCTGGCCCGCGCGGTCGAAGTGCAGGGCGTCTGCCTCGGCCACCACGCCAATGTCGGCCACCATTTTTTGCAGGCTGCGGGCAACTGCGGCCACATTGGCGCGCAAAAGGCTCGCAGTGCGCCGATGACGCTCTACCCACACGCAGTGCGCGGCCCCTCGCGAGAGGGCTTCGAGGCCATAGGCGCCGGAGCCCGCAAAGAGGTCGAGCACGCGGGCTTCTTCCACCCGCGGGCCGAGGCTGGAAAAGACAGCTTCGCGCATGCGGTCGGTGGCCGGGCGCAGGCCTTCGCCGGTGCCGACCTTCAGGGGGATGCCTCGCGCATTGCCTCCGGTAATTCGCATGGGCGTGAGGATACAGCGCAGAAGGGTGGGGCAGGCAAAATAAATTCTGCTTTATCTGGGGGCCCTTCTGCTATTTGTTCTCCCTCCTCGTTTGCGCTGAACGCTTCGCTCAACTGATGAAATCTGCCCGCACATGGTGCCAACTGGGGTTACTGAGCCTGCTGGCGGCGCCGCTCCAGGCTCAGGACGAGGCCGATGGCTTCAACCTCTGGCCGCTGCTTACGTTTCGCCCGGCCGATACGTGGGGCCGCCCGGCCACTTCCACCGGCCTCGGGCCGTTCTGGCTGGGGCAGCAGTGGGAAGACCGCAGCGTCTACGGCTTCCGCCCGCTCACGCTTTCCTACTCGTGGGAGGCGCGGCCCGACGACGAGCAGTTCCACCTCGCCTACCCGATCTTCAATTACCGGGAGCGGGGCGACATGGTGTTTTGGGACATCTACAGCCTGATCCGTTACCGCCACGATTCCGGCAGCGATATTACGGACTTCCAGGCCTTCCCCTTCCTCTTTTACTTCGACAGCCCGGAGCCGCAGGCCAATTACGCCGCCTTTTGGCCGGTGGGCGGCACGTTGAAGAATTTCTTCGGGCGCGACCGGGTCGACTTTGCCGCCTGGCCGCTCTACGTACGCACGCGCAACGAGAAGGCGGTGCGCTACTCCGTGCCGTGGCCCTTTATCCAGTATCTGAAGGGGCCGGAGAGCCGGGGCTGGGCGCTGTGGCCGCTCTACGGGCATTTCGAAAAAGACAACGACTACGACCGCACCTTCGCGCTCTGGCCGATCTATTACGATGTGCACCGTGGGCTGGACAGGGAGCAGCCGCGCCACGACTTCGGCGTGCTGCCGTTTTACGCCCGCTCGACCGCACCGGGCTTGAAGAGCGAGACATTTGGCTGGCCGTTCTTCGGCTACACCCACGAGTGGGACCCGCGCCCGGATTACCGCGAGACGCGCTACTTCTGGCCGCTCTTCGTGCAGGGCAAGGGCGAAGAGAAGTTCATCAACCGCTGGATGCCTTTCTATACGCACGAGGGCAAGGGCCTGCAGGAGAAGCATTGGTACATGTGGCCGCTGGTTAAGACTTCGAAGCGCTGGGAAGCTCCGATGACGATCGAGCGCGATCAGCTCCTGTATTTCGTGTGGTGGGACGAGCGCCGCAGCACGGCTACCTGGGAATCGCGCAAGAGCTACCTCTGGCCGTTTTTCGGCTATTGGGACGATGGCGAGGATTCGCGCCAGATCCAGGTGCTGGACCCGCTGGGCGGGCTTTTCCCCAACAAATCGACCATGCGCGATGCGTGGGGCAACCTTTTTGCGGTCTACCGCTACGACCGCCGGCAGGAGAGCGTGGAGCATTCGCTGCTGTGGAACCTGCTCAACTGGAAGCGGAACGAGGGGGAGACCACCGGCCTCGGCGTGGGCCCGCTCTTTAACTACCAACGCGAAGATGAACGCGCGAAGGGCGACTGGAAGGTGCTGTGGGGGCTCGTGGGCCGCCATGGCAGCGAAGACGACCGCCGCTGGGAATTCTTCTGGAAAGACTTCTAGGGATACTATGTTTGCTTTGCTCAACGTCCTCAACCAGCTCGGCAGCGGCCTCATGCTGCTGTTGCGCACGCTGCGTTACCTGCCGTATTCGCTGCGCATGATGCCGCGGATCGTGGACCAGTGCCTGTTTATCGGCAACGGGACTTTGCCGCTCACGGCCATCCTCAGCCTTTTCATCGGCGGGGTGCTCGCCTTGCAGTTTGGTTACAGCGCCAACGCGTTTGGGGCGACCGACTTTATTGGCGGCGTCGTGGGGGTCTCCCTCGTGCGCGAACTGGCTCCGGTCATGACGGCGATCATGCTCACGGGCCGGGTGGGCTCGGCGGTAACGGCAGAGCTCGCTTCGATGAAGGTCTACCAGGAGGTGGACGCGCTCAAGACGATGAACATCCCGCCGGAGCGCTTCCTCGTGCTGCCCCGCCTCATCGCGGTCGCCATCACCATGCCGCTGCTCACGATGACGTCCAACCTCATGGGCTGGATCGGCGGGCAACTGGTGGTGCGCTTCGTGCCGTGGCTCGACCAGACGACGCAGACGTATTACAACGCCTTGCGCGCGCAGATCACGGTCAAGGACCTGACCGACGGCCTGGTGAAGGGCGAGATCTTTGCCCTCATGGTCATCATCGTATGTTGCAACGTGGGCCTGCAGGCGCAGGGTGGCCCGCGCGAGATTGGCGCCGCCGTGACGCGCGCGGTCGTCTCGTGCATCATTTTCATCCTCCTGCTCGACTACTTCGTCACCTACACCCAGCTCTAAGCATGGAAGCCGAACAAAATACCGAGCAACCGCTCGCGGTAAAGGCCGAGAATCTGCACAAGAGCTACGGCGACAACCACGTGCTCAGGGGCGTCAGCTTCGACGTGAAGCCGGGTGAGATCTTCGTGCTCATGGGGCCCAGCGGCTCCGGCAAGAGCGTGCTGCTCAAGCAGATGATCGGCCTCGAAAAGCCCGACGAGGGCCGCGTGCTGATCAATGGCCATGATGCCTCCGACCAGGAGACGCACGAGAAGTTCAAGACCGCTCTCGTCTTCCAGGCCGGCGCGCTCTTCAACTCGATGACGGTCTTCGACAACCTTGCGCTCTACCTGCGCGAGCATCGCCTCTACGACGAGAAGACCATCCGCCAGAAGGTGAGCCGCGTGCTGGAGGTGCTCTCGATCGAGCAGACGGCCAAACAGTTCCCCGCCAGCCTCTCCGGCGGTATGCGCAAGCGTGTGGCGGTGGCCCGTGCCATTGTGATGGAGCCGCAACTGGTCCTTTACGACGAGCCGACTTCCGAGCTCGACCCGATCCGCTCCGCCACCGTGAGCGAACTCATCGCCACTGTGCGCGACGAGACCAACGTCACCAGTATCGTCGTCAGCCACGACAAGGATCTCGCGCGCGGCATTGCCGACCGGGTGGGCCTGCTGTGGGATGGCGAGCTGATCTTCAACGACACCCGCGAGGCCTTCTGCAACAGCGAAGACGAACGGGTGCGCGACTTTCTTAACCCGACTATCAATCCCTCCAATCCGCGGTTCCGCCAGGGCCGCAACTCGGCATGAAACAATCGCTGCAATACGTCCGCGTGGGCCTCTTCTTTGTGCTGGGGCTCATCCTCATTTTCGTGACCTACTCGGTCATCGGCAACAACCAGTTCGGCAAGAAGGACGGCTACCTCCTCGTCGCCCAGTTCAACGACCTCAAGACGCTGACCCCCGGCAGCGACGTCCGCATGGCGGGCGTGCGCATCGGTGAGGTGGCGGAGACGAAGCTGGTCGAAGGCAAGGCGCAGGCCGTGCTCCGGATCGACTCGAAGTTCCAGATCCCGAGCGACTCCATCGCCAGCATCGGCGTGGCCAGCCTGCTCGGGCAAAACTACATCGCCGTCAACTATGGCCAAAGCCAGTCGATGGTGCAGGATGGCGCCCGGATCGAGACGAAGAACACGGCCGACTTCAACGACATCATGAACGAAGTCAGCCAGCTCAGCCAGAAGTTCAACCAGATCGCCGACAGCTTTTCCGGCTTTGGCGAAGGCGACATGGGCAATCTCTTCACCAACCTCAACGACATGGTGACGGAGAACCGCGCCCAGCTCGACACCATCGTCGACCGCATCGACTCCATCACGATGAAGATCGACAGCGGCGAGGGCACGCTCGGCAAGCTGATCAATGACGACACCGCCTACACCCGCGCGGTCGAAACGCTCGACGAGATCAAGCTGGCCGCCACCGACGCCCGCGCCACCCTCGACGAGGCGCAGACGATCATTGCAGACGTGAAGGCGGGCAAGGGCTCCATCGGCCGCCTGCTCTACGATGACACGGCCGCTCGCGAGCTGGAGGAAACGATCGCCAACTTCAACGAGTTTTCCCTCAAGCTGAACAAGGGCGAGGGCACGCTTGGAAAGCTCGTCAACGACGACGAACTCTACGTGGAGCTGCGCGCAATGCTGCAAAAGGCCGAGCAGACGCTCGACACGGTGGGTGACGCCGGCCCGATCTCGGCCGTCGGAACCGCCGCCGGCGCCCTCTTCTAGCCTGCGGGCGGAGGGACTTCCAGCCGGGTTCAGCGCAACGAAAAACAGGATGAACGGGCCTTTTGCGGGCCCGTTTTTCATGTACTGGGGAAAAATCAGAATTTTCTTTGAACAATTTCCCACTTCACGCGATCTACCTATATAGCTAAGCTAATAGCAGAGCGATTACAGTTTTGTTTCAGCCTAGTTTGTAGTTTGGTTAAGCACTTGAGAGCGTCGCCGGGGTCGGTCAACCCCGGCGACATTTTTTTTAAACCTGCGGACCACTTCGGGTGTGGTTCACCGGGAAACGATTTTTAGGACTCAAAAGCTAAAACGCGGAGAAGAGCGGGCCCGGAGCCGCGTGGTTAAGCATCTGGAGAGGAGGTGAAAACTTTTTTCCAAAAATCGTTTCGGCTTTTGAACAAATCCCCACCCACTCCCGTCTTAGATAACACAGGGACAGTGACAGCAGTTTTCAGAATCAGTTAGAGTTTGTAGTTTGGTTAAGCACTTGGGGAAACCGCCCGGCTGGGATGCCGGGCGGTTTTATTTTGGCCCGGTTTTGGGGCTGCGGATGAGCAGGGGTGGACAAATGCCCGCGCGTCCGGCACGGTGGGGCATCATGTCTCTGGCGGATCATTTACACCCGGAAGTGCGACTGATCCGGGAGCACGCGGCCGGCCTGCTGGCGCTGGAAAAGCCCTCCGGCATACGCTCTCACCCCAATGACGGCGGTGTGGCCGACGAGGGGGCCCTGCTTACCTTGCCCTACGATGAGGCCGCCGAGGCGTATCTGGACGGCGGCGCACGCTACTTTTTGCTCAACCGCCTCGATGCGCCCACCAGCGGCCTGATTTTGCTCGCGACCGATGCGCAGGTGGCGGCGGAGGTGAAGGCCCGCTTTGCCGGGCGCGATGTACAAAAAACCTACCTCGCGGTGGTCAAGGGGCGCCTCGCGCGCCCGCAGGAGCGCTGGAGCGACAAGCTGCTGACCCAGACGCGTCAAGGCCAGTTGCGCACCATCACGAGCCCACGGGGCGAGCCGGCGCTCTGCGAAGCCCGCCAGCTGAAGCAGAGCCAGACGCAGCCCCTGCTTTCATTGATCGAGCTGCAGCCACACACCGGGCGTACCCACCAGCTACGCGTGCAGTGCGCCAGCCGGCACTTGCCCATCGTGGGGGACGCGACTTATGGAGATTTTCGCTACAATCGGGAGTTTGCGAAAAAATACGGCGAAAAGCGCCTGTTACTCCATGCGGCTGCCGTCAAGCTGGAGTTCAAGGCGGGTGGAAAAGCGCATCATTTTGAGGCTCAATGCGCCATGCCCACCGCGATGCAGGTGCCTTTCATGAAATAAAGTAATCTATTTCCTGAAATCGATTTGCCTTGTCGAGCGTAAGGAGCGTCTCTAAGGACTTCGGCACCGCCGGACCGTTTTGGCGGCAGATCCCCCTTAATCCCCTAATTCCTTACTTCACATGACCTACCCTCCTTATGTACCCGCGTGGAAGAAAGCAACGTTGCTTTCATTAGGCTGCGCATTCGGCCTGGAGAGCCTGAGAGCCGAGCCTCACGTATATGAACCTTTTGCCTACGAGGCGGATACCGTAGCCCTTATGAAAGACGGTGGAACCGGCTTTTCCGGAGCATGGAGTGCTCGAACGGGCATGGCTGCTCCCGCTTTTGGTGGCGCGATGGTTGTGACCGAGAGCCTGTCTTACACCGATGGTGAGCGTACCCTTCATACCGAAGGCGGCAGCCTTTTTTTGACTGGCGCGAGCAGCAACAGTGCGATCCAGCGAGAGGTGGACCTGGAAGCACTGCCCAACCCGGTGCGTGAGCCTGCGATCGGCACGAACACCTTTATTTCATTTCTCGCCCGCCGCTCGGGTGAAGCTGCCGACCCCAACAACCCCGTTTACGGTGGCAATTACCCCTACGGCGACAACCTTTATCCGCGTTCTGCTGGTATTGGATTGCTCAGCTGGAACGACGAAGACCTGCTGCAACTTTTCCTCGGCAACCTTTCCAACCGCCCCGACGACGTTTGGCGCTTCACCGGTGAAGATATTTATGGCGATGATCGCCGTGACGCCCGCAGCTCGGTGCCCTTTGGCGCGGGCCAGGAAACCCGCCTGGTGGTAATGCAAGTAGCCCACGGGGCGGGTGGCTGGAATGGCGACCGCGTGCGGATCTGGATCGACCCGAACATGGCCGGGCCGCGCTTCAGCGAGCCACCCGTCACGTTCGACTGGACCTCGCGCGACGATCCGCTGATCGTCCAGCCTGCGGTGATCGCGCTTGAAGCCAACAACAGCAACGCCCTGCGCCCGCACGCGGAGCTGAGCTTCGACGAGCTGCGGATCGGTGATTCGTGGGAAGCGGTGACGCCCCACACTGGCGGGCAAACCTGGGCCGGGCGTCCGCTCGTCAATAGTCGATTGGCTACCGGTGAGAACTTTCTAGGCTGGCTGGAAAAAAGCGATTCGGAGTGGTTCTGGAGTTGGGACCTCGATAGCTGGATCTTCATCCCCGAAGGTTCGATGACGAGCAACGGCAGCTGGTTCTTCATGAATCGCACGGGCCTGGAAGCTCCGGAACGCGTCGATGTGCCGTCGATCCTGCTCGCTTACGAAGGCTTCGATTACATTGCCGGTCAGCAGTTGGTCGTGAATTCGCTCGATGGTGGTACGGGCTGGGTCGGACCATGGGTGGCCGCTGAACCGGGCCCACAGCCACTTGCCTCCGTGCAAGAGGCTAGCCTCGAATATACCGACGAAGGCGGTTATGCGCTCGCGACGACAGGCGGCCATGCGTATGTCTCGGGTGATACTGGCGTCAACACCAACGTCCGCCGCACTCTTTCGGAGCCGGTCGCAGCCGAGCCGGGTAACACCGTCTATATGTCGTTCATCGGGCAGCGCGTCGGCGAGCCGACCGACCTCAGCAACCCGCTCTGGTCCGACACCAGCATTTATCCCAACGGCTACCCCTGGGGTGACAATCTCTACCCGCGCGGTGCCGGCCTCAATATCTTCTCGGGAGACTCAGGTACTGACACTTCTGCGATGATCGGCAACCTCTCGGATCAGCTGATCAACCAGTGGTCGTTCAACTCCGAATCGACGCACTTTATCGACGAGACGGCGTTTACCGATCAAGCCTTCATCGTGGTGCGGCTCACCTACACCGCGCATCAGGAGGTCAACATGGTGGGCGAGGTCGTCGACCTGGTCGGCACCGTGGCCACTTTCTGGGTCAACCCGCGCAACCTGCTGGAGGAAGACGCCAGCGACGCGATCCGCGATGTGGCCTTGCGCGACTTGGTGACGCCGAACGACGTGGCCATGCAGGGCCTCGGGCTCCATGCGGGCAACGATTCCTACTACCGCCCGGTCGGTGAATTCTTGGCCGACGAGCTGCGGGTTGGCACCGACTGGCATGCAGTGACCCCGGTGCAAGGCGGCAAGCCTACGCCCGAAGTGCCTGCGCCCACCTATTGGGCTGGCATGGAAATCGTCGACGGCTACGTCTGGGCAGGCAGCGAACTCCGCTGGCTCTGGGTCGATTCCGCTCCCTGGCTCTACAGCCACGTGCTGAATGCATGGGTCTGGGTCGAAGAGGAATGGATGCAGGAAGATTCGCACTGGCTCTACATCCCCGACTCCACCGAATAGTTTTGAGCTGACCTTGGAACGGGAGCTAACAAGAGCGAAAGAAGACACGCTCACTGCGTTTCCCTCCTTTTAGCTCCTGTTTCATTAATCTTTTGAGTTCGGCACCCAGTTCACCTAAACTGGGTGCATGATCCTTTCCAAAGCCCCGCAGTTGACCGATCCGCAGCTCCTCGAAGTCCAGCGCATCGTGGAGGAGTTTGGGTGCCACATCCAGGTGATCAAGGGTGCGCACCGCCACGTTTACGCGATCATTGGCGATGAACGCAGCGAGACGATGGTCAACCGCCTGTTGGGGCTGGACTTTATCGAGCGTGTGGACCGGATCGAATCGGTCTACAAGCTGATGGACCGCCAGAGCGCGCTCGCCAGCCACAAGGTGCGGGTTGGCTCGGTGGTGCTGGGCGAAGAGCCGGTCGTGATGGCGGGCCATTGCACGATCGACCCGAAGGAGCCGCAGCTGTTCCTCGAATCGGCGGCCGCAGTGAAAGAAGCGGGCGCCCACGTAATCCGCGGCGGTGTCTGGAAGCCGCGCACCTCGCCCCACTCGTTTCAGGGCGCGGGCGAAAGCCTCGAAATCCTGCTGGAAGCTCGGCGGCAGACAGGGCTGCCCGTAATTGCCGAGGTGATGGAAGAGCGGCACCTCGTGATGGCATTGGAGGCGGGCGTGGACCTGCTCCAGATCGGCACGCGCAATGCGCTCAACTATAGCCTGTTGGCCCGCATCGGCATGGACACGCACGCCAAGGGCACGCCGGTATTGCTCAAGCGTGGCCGCCACATGGGCCCGATCGACGAGTTTATCTCTGCCGCCGAATACATCGTGGCCGGCGGCAATCCCAACGTGATCTTTTGCCCGCGCGGCACCATGCCGGCGCTCGACGGCTACCGCAACCATCCGGACGAGTCGATCACGCCGCTGCTCAAGGAAAAGAGTTGGGCGCCCGTGGTGGTCGACCCATCGCACGCCGTCGGCCGGGCCAAATACGTGCCTGCCGCGAGCCTCGCCGCCATCGCCTACGGGGCCGACGGGGTGATTGTCGAGACCCACCTGCAGCCCCGCAAAGGCATCGGAGACGACCCGAAGCAGTCTATCACGCCCGATGTGCTGCGCCAGCTCATTCAGGATCTCCGCGCCCTCTGGCAGATCAAGAGCCGCTGGCGGTGAGTTACATCGCCATGGCCTGCGGGGTCTCGAGCTCTTGCAGGGCTTCGCGGAGGCGGGCGGCGTCGCGGGCGGGCGGGGCACCAAACATGCGGCTGTATTCGCGGCTGAATTGCGAGGGGCTTTCGTAACCGACGCGGAACCCGATGTTGGCGGCGTCGCCCTGCTGGCCCAGCATCAGGCGGCGGGCCTCCTGCAGGCGGATGTTTTTCTGGAACTGCAGCGGGCTGAGCGATGTTGCGGCCTTGAAGTGGCGGAAGAACGACGAATGGCTCATGTGGGCCACCTCGGTCAGGCGGTCGATATCGAGGGGCCGGTCGTAGTATTCGCGGATCCAGGCGATGGCGCGGCTGATGCGGGCCATGCGGCCTTCGCCCAGCGCGATCTGGCGCAGGTGCATGCCTTGTGGGCCCGTCAGGAGGCGGTAAAGGATCTCGCGCTCGGCCAGCGGGGCCAGAAAGGGGATGTCGCTTGGGCGATCGAGCAGGCGCATGAGGCGGATGAGCGGTTCGAGCAAGTCGGCATCGATGGGCGTCACGGAGAGGCCGGAGAGGTTGGGCGCGTCTTCCGGCTCCGGCAGCTCGCTGATGAGCGCCGTGAGGGTGCTGATATCGAGCGCGATGCTCATCGCCAGGTAGGGCTTTTCGTGGCTGGCGACGCAGACGCAGCCGGCCACGGGCAGGTCGAGCGAGGCGATGAGGTAGTTGGCCTCGTTGTACTCGTAGATCTGGTCGCCCAGCATCACGTGCTTGCAGCCTTGGGCCACCACGCAGAGGCGCGGCTCGAACATGCCGAAGGTGGGCCGCGTCGGCTCTTCGGCACGGTACATCGAGAGGCGCGGCAGGTGTTGCTTGTAGGCGGGGCCGCTGCAGTGGCGGCTGATGAGATCACGAAGCTCGACGAGTTGTTCCATGGCAGGTTCCTCCGAGAACCGAGCCTAGCGAGGAATGGGGGCGGCACAACTTTTTGAGAGGATTGGGCAAGCAAAGGGGAGCATCCGGCTACCGAAGGCGTGCGCCGTTGTGGTAGGATGGGTAGCGTGATGAAAGACTCTCTCCTACGACGTATCTGGTTCATTACAGGGGCTTCGCGCGGGATCGGCGCCGCGCTGGTGCAGGAGGCTTTGGCGGCGGGTGACTCCGTGGTGGCAACGGCGCGCAACCCGCAAAAAATTCGCGACACCTTCGATGCCGACCCGGAGCGGCTCCTTGCCCTGCCGCTGGATGTGACCCGCCCGGAACAGGCCGAGGTGGCGGTGCAGGCGGCCTTGCGGCACTTTGGCCGCATCGACGTGCTGGTCAACAATGCCGGTTTTTGCTTGCTGGGGCGTTTTGAAGAAGCCTCGTCACAACAAATTGAAATGCAATTTGCGACCAATGTGTTTGGGATGGCGAATGTATTGCGTGCGGTGTTACCGGTCATGAGGAAGCAAGCACAGGGGCGCATTCTGAATACGTCTTCGATTGCGGGCGTGAAAGCCGTCGCCAATGCCACGTTTTATTCCGCGTCGAAATACGCCGTTGAAGGCATGACATTGGCGTTGGCCGATGAAGTTGCGCCGCTGGGCATTCAAGTGACGGCGATTGAACCGGGCTTTTTCCGCACTGAGTTCTTAAATGATCGCTCGGCGCAATATGGTGAAACTCGCATCGACGATTATCAGCCTTATGGTCATGCCCGTGAGCTGCTGGCTGCCGCCGATGGCCAACAACAAGGTGATCCGGCCAAATTGGCGGAAGTCATCGTTCGCGTGGTGGATTTAGACAAGCAGCCACGCCAATTGCTGATCGGCAATGATGCCATCGATTTCGTGATGCCGTCGTTAGAGGCGCGAATCCAAGAGACGCATCAGTTTGCCAGCTTGACGGCATCAACCGATTACTAACCCGAGCGGGTTAGACATACCATGTTTTTAAAGGCAATGAATACACATGAAAGATCCATTATTCCAACCATTTACATTTAAAAATGGTGTGACATTACGCAACCGAGTTGTCATGGCTCCGATGACCACATGGTCGTCCAACGCGGATGAAACCATTTCTGACGAAGAACTCCGTTACTACCGTGCGCGTGCACAAGGGGTGGGTTTACTGTTGACCGGATGCAGCCACGTTCAGCCGAGCGGGATTGGATTTACGGATGAGTTTGCAGCATATGACGATCGCTTTATTCCCAGCTTAACGAAGCTTGCGGATGCAGCCAAAAGTGGCGGCGCAGTCGCGGTGTTGCAACTGTTCCATGCCGGGAACAAAGCGGTTCCCGACCTGATTCCGAACGGTGAGTTGGTGAGTGCCAGTGCAATGGCCGCGCCGAAAGGGCCATTTAACGATGGCAAACTCGCAAGTCGTGAATTAACCGAAGCCGAAATCTTCGAGCTGATCCATGATTTTGGCCAAGCCACACGCCGAGCCATTGAAGCGGGATTTGATGGTATTGAATTGCACGGCGCGCATGGTTTCTTGATTCAGAATTTCCTATCGCCGCTCTTTAACCAACGTCAAGACCAATGGGGAGGCTCACTGGAAAACCGCATGCGCTTCCCGTTGGAAGTCGTGCGTGAAGTGCGCCGCGTGATCGATGAACACGCAAGCCGTCCTTTCTTGCTGGGGTATCGTATTTCGCCGGAAGAACCAGGAGAGGGCGCGTTACGCATTGATGACGCGCTGGCGCTGGCTGAAACCTTGGCGCAAGCGGGCGATATCGATTACTTGCATACGTCGCTGTACAACATCCTTGCGGGTCAATCTCAGGATGACACCAGTGGAAAAACCACGGCGCAACGCTTTATCGACCGTGTGGCTGATCGCGTGCCACTCATGGCCGCAGGAGAGGTGCGTACGCCGAATCAAGCGCGTCACGTGCTTGAAACAGGCATGCCGCTGGTGGTGGTCGGACGCAGTTTGGTGATGAATCCGACTTGGGTCGAAATGGCTCAAGATGGCCGCGACCAAGAGATTCGAGCTGCGTTGGATTTGTCTCACAGCGCCGATGATCTGCAAGTGCCGACCAAGTTATGGAACATCATCAAGTCCACTCCGGGATGGTTCCCTGTTCAGTCATAATTTGAACACGAATTGTGTCACGTTCTGCCAATGGCTCTCATCATGAGGGCCATTGTTTTTTTGTTTGCCTGTTTTGCGATTTTTGACGGCGACAAGCACCGCTGATTGGCCGCATGAGTACAAATTTAACACAATGATTTTGTTGAATTACACAGTGCGGTATAAAGACAGTGATATTTTAAATTTAATTATTATCAATAAGTTATTTGTTTTATGTGCAGTGTGTTGAACTCGTGCTCGTTTTGATTTCATCATTTCAGGCATAAAAAACAAAACAGGCAAATAACTCGTCATTTTAGGCAAACTTACACGCCATGATCTGCCTATACTGATTTCAAGTCAGGAGCAAACCGCGAACTGGCGCACAGCTTTCTAAGACAATGACGTACGCTACTGAGGAGCAATCCAAATGAACAAAGTCTACTTTCCTAATACCAACGGTCTGGACATTACACTCGCTGGGCTGATCAACTTCCCAGAAAATTTTGATGCGACCAAGCGTTACCCGGCGATTGTGGTGTCGCACCCGGGTGGTGGTGTGAAAGAACAAACCGCAGGTACATACGCAAAAAAACTTGCAGAGCACGGGTTTGTTGCCATTGCTTATGATGCGTCTTATCAAGGTGAAAGTACCGGTAATCCGCGCCAATTGGAAAACCCACACGTACGTACGGAAGATGTAAGTGCCGTGATTGACTACCTCACCACGCTGGATTACGTCGACAACGATCGCATTGGTGCGATGGGGATCTGTGCGGGTGCGGGTTATACCGCCAATGCCGCCATTAATGATCGTCGCATCAAAGCTGTGGGAACGGTCAGCATGGTGAACATCGGCCAAATGTTCCGCAACGGTTGGGACAACAACGTCAAAGACAGCGATGCGATTCCTTACCTTGAAGCCGGTTCTGGTGCGCGCACTGCCGATGCCACTGGCGCGGAGCCTGCAACCATGCCAATGGCTCCGATGAAGGAAGAAGATGCACCAAATGAAGAGCTGCGTCAGGCTTGGGAGTATTA
>JAUTCQ010000002.1 GCA_030673845.1 Verrucomicrobiota bacterium JB022 | reverse complement strand
GCACACGATTCCCACGACCACGATCCTCCGACAATACCTCAAAAAAGCTCCGTTGATCGCTCGGTTTGCCTTCCATCCACACACTCTAGCAGATCCAGAACTCAAAAGGTACTTCTTTTGCAGAGATCTCTGAAGGGGTGCCACTGACTGGGTGGCAAACGCTCATGCAAATTGACAAGAATCCCATCTTTGTCGCTCAATGCGACACTACCGCGCCACGGCCTCATAGAAATAGCGACCGAGGCCGATGGTGAAGACGAGGTTGCCGTAGAGGGCGTGCTCCCACCAGACGTCGATCAGGCGACCGGTGCGCGCATACGTCTGCGTGAAGAAGATGCCCGCGATGAGCGACAGGAGGAGGCTCATCCACTGGTCGTACATGAGGTGGAGGGCGCTGAAGGTGAGCGCGCTACTCCAGAAGAGCCCCGCCCCTGAGCCGAAGATCGCCCGGTAGCGCGCAAAGTAAAAGCGGCGATACATGAACTCTTGCGGCAGCGCGGAAAGGAAGGGGTAGAGCGCCATCACGATCAGCCACATGCGGAAGTTGCCTTGCGGGAAGCTGAGAAAGCTGTCGGGCAGCAACCACCACGTGAGCAGCGTGACGGCGGGCGCGCAGAGGGCGAAGCGTAGCAGCCAGACGCGGCGAAAGCGAGGCGGCTGCGGGCGCTCCAGCGGAGGCAGGCGCACGATCAACGCCACCAGCAGCGTGTAGACCAACGGCCCGGCGAAGATCAGGAATTTGCTCGCGCGGATCCAGTCGAGCCAGGCGATGAGCGGGATGGCGAGAAACAGCGCGGCCCATTCCAGCCACAGGGCCGCTTTGCGCATCGCTCCGCCGGTGGTCATCAGCCGGCGGCTACTGGGGCAGCTCGGAGGCGGCCTCGCGCACCGCCCGGAAAAATGCGGCCAGCTTCTCCGGGTCTTTTTCGCCCGGTGCCCGCTCCACCCCGCTGTTTACGTCCACAAACTCCGCCTGGGTCGCGCGCAGGGCTGCCCCAATGTTGTCGGGGTTCAGGCCGCCGGCGAGGATCCAGCGCTTGTGCTGGTAGAGCATGCTCCAGTCGAGAAAGCGCTGCCAATCGGCCACGTGGCCGGTACCGCCATACGCGCTCTTGCTGTAGGCGTCGATCACGATGGTGTCGGCAAACTCCATCGTGATCTGCGGGAAGTAGGCCTCGTCGTTGGGGATGCGGGGGGCCAGCCAGAGGCGTTCGGTGCCGACCAGCCCGGCCCAGGCGGCGACGGTCGCAATCGCCACCTCAAGGTCGAAGTGGATCTGGTAGGCGTCGAAGGGCAGCTCCTTGTATTGGTCGAGCACGTCGGTCGCCGTCGACACGTCGACCAGCACGCGCTTGCCGCGGGGGATGTAGCGCAGGAGGTTGGGGATCTCACCCACCGCGACGGCACGCGGGCTCTTCTCGTAGACGATGATCCCGAGGTATTCGGCGCCCAGGTCGAGCGCGCGCTCCGCATCCTGTCGATTGGTGATCCCGCAGACTTTGACGGCTACATCCATGAATAAAACGACTCCTTAGTTTCCGCTGGTGAAGTGTTCGACAAGGGCGGCGACCATGCCGTCGAGCGAGCTTTCCTGCGCTTCGACCGCGATGGGGATACCGGCCTTGCGCATCGTCTCGGAGGTGATCGGCCCAAAGCTGCAGAGCTGCGGCACTTTTGCGCCCGGCTGCAGCTTGAGGTGCTGCGCCTGCTCGCCAAAGCTGGTAACGGCCGACGAGCTGGCAAAGATCAGCGCGTCGGCCCCTTCGGCGCGGAACTGGAGCGCGGCGGGGTGCGCCTTCAGCTCGGTCAGCTCCGTCTTGTAGACCTGCAGCGTATCGACGATGGCACGGGCCTCGTTGAGCTTGTCGACCAGCACATCGCGGTTGCGGTTGCCCGTGATCACGAGCACGCGCAGGTTGTCGAGCGTCTGCTCCGCTTCCATGGCCTCGGCCAGCTTTTCCGCACGGGCCTCTTCGGGCATCAGGTCGACTTTCAGGTGCAGCTCGCGCAGTTGGCGGGCGGTGCCTTCGCCGACAACCGCGATGCGCATGATGCCGAGCGAGCGGATGTCTTCAAAGGCCTTGAAAAACGCTTCGAAGAAATAGCGCACGCCATTGGCGCTGGTAAAGACGATCCACTCGTATTGCGAGATGTCGCGAAACACGTCGCCAGCCGTCAGGCGGTCCACGGCCGATTCGACCTGGATCAGCGGCAGCTCGACCGTTTCGGCGCCAAGCTCCTGCAGGCGCGCAGCCAGTCGGCTGTTGCCCTCGGCATGGCGCGTCACGACGATGCGGCGCCCACGCAATGGTTGCGGGTTGATCATAGGCGTCACTGTATGCCTTCGAGGCGGCTTGTCGAGAGCGGGCCGCAGGTGCCGCTAGGCTTCGCGGCGGTGCAGCTCGCGCAGCACGGCCTGGATGGCGTCCTCGTCGTCGGGCTGCAGGGCCACTTCCATCGTGCCCACCGGGGCATGGAAGACGCGCAGCCAGCCGTCGGAGTAGTGGGCCGCCGTGGCGCTGTGGCAACCGCCGCCCAGCCCCGCGAGGATGCGGCGCTCCAGCGTGACGGCCCGGGCCGTCTCCGCGCACAGCACACCGGCAAAGCGTTCCACATCGGCCACGCGGCATTGGAGCGCAATGGCTCCCTGCCCGGCCGCCGGCACGCTATCCGTCACGCTCATCGGCTCAAAAGTCAGCCCCTCGGGGGCTTCGACGGAGAGGCGCTTGAGGCCCGCCATCGCGAGCATGGTGGCGTCGGCCTGGCCTTCGAGGATCTTGCGCATTCGCGTGCCCACATTGCCCCGGATCTCCGTAAACTGCAGGTGCGGGAAGCGCAGGCGCAGTTGCTCGCGGCGGCGGGGGCTGCCCGTTGCCACCAGCTTCAGGCGCTCGACCGGCACGCGATGGACGAGCACGTCGCGGGCATCTTCGCGGGGCAGGAAGCCACCCAGCGCGAGCCCGGCAGGGTTATCGGTCGGCAGATCCTTGCACGAGTGCACGGCGAGGTCGGCTTCACCGTTTAGCAGGGCATTTTCCAGCTCCGACGTAAACAGCCCCTTGCCGCCTTTGGCTTCGAGGGACCACTGGAGGCGCTCGTCTCCCGTGGTAGTCATCGGCAGCAAGACCGTTTCGAGGCCGAGCTTTTCGCCCAACCATGCCGCCGCCAGCTCAGCCTGGGCCATGGCCAAAGGACTCTGCCGCGTCGCCAATCGAAGAGGTGCACTGGACATAAGCACCTCACCTTGGGAGATGGAAGCGACCCCGGCAAGAAGAAGAAACGAAGAGAACAAAGGAGGTTTTACAGAAGGACGCGAAGAACACGAAGATCAAAAAATCTCTCTCCACTTCGTGGTCTTGGTGTTCTTCTGTTTTCATCGTTTCCTTCTGTTCATCCGAATGAGCCGTTCTCGGCGCTTGCCAAAGGGTTGGGAATGCCCTTTTCCTCAAACGACATGGGTAACAACTTCGGCACCCTTTTCCGGATTTCCACCTGGGGCGAGAGCCACGGGGGTAGCGTGGGCGTGGTTATCGACGGCTGCCCCCCTGGGCTGGCCTTGACCGAGGCGGACGTGCAGTTCGAGCTCGACCGCCGCCGCCCGGGCCAGAGCGACATCACCACGCCGCGCAACGAGAGCGACACCGTGCAGTTCCTCAGTGGCATCTACGAAGGCCGCACGCTGGGCACCCCGCTGGCCATGAACGTGGTCAACAAGGACGCGCGCCCCTCGGCCTACACGGAGATGCGCGAAAAGTATCGCCCCAGCCACGCCGACTTTACCTACCAGCAAAAGTTTGGCCGCCGTGCCGCCGAAGGTGGTGGCCGCAGCAGCGCCCGCGAAACGATTGGCCGGGTGGCCGCCGGTGCCGTCGCCCGCAAGATCCTGAAGGAGGCCCTTGGGGTCGAAATCGTCGCCTACATCGAGCGCGTGCACGACATCGCGATGCCGGAGCTGGCGACCGCCCCCACCCTGGCCGAAGTTGAGGCCACCGCCGTGCGTTGCCCCGACCTGGAAACGGCCGAGCGCATGATCGCCCGCATCAAGGAGGTGCGAAGCCAGGGCGACAGCGTGGGCGGCATCGTGAAGTGCCACATCACCAATTGCCCCATCGGCCTCGGTGCGCCTGTGTTTGACCGGCTGGAAGCCGACCTCGGCAAGGCCATGCTAAGCCTGCCCGCGACCAAGGCCTTCGAAGTTGGCAGCGGCTTTGCCGGCACCCTGATGAAGGGCAGCGAGCACAACGACCTTTTTGAAAACCGCGAGGGCAAGGTGCGCACCAAGACCAACCGCAGCGGCGGTGTGCAGGGCGGCATCTCCAACGGCGAGGAAATCTACTTCCGCGTCGGCTTCAAGCCCACCGCGACCATCATCCAGAGGCAGCCCACGGTGAACCTGCAAGGCGAGGAAACGGAGCTGATGGGCCGCGGGCGCCACGATGCCTGCGTCGTGCCCCGCGCGGTGCCGATCATCGAAGCCATGGCGGCACTCGTGCTGCTCGACCACTACCTGCGCCACGCCGCGCAGAACCGGACGTTCCAGTTCGCGTAAGGAAGAAACTAAAAGATGCACTCCCCACCTCTGCGAGAGATCAGGGCCGTATATACGGAACAGACGATCCGTGTTTACCAAGCCTACGCCGATCCGATTGCAGACGCCGCTCTAGAGCGGGGCACCTTTTGCGGCCCTTTCAAGATGACGCGCATGACATGGATCAAGCCGTCATTTCTCTGGATGATGTATCGCTGCGGATGGGCCGAAAAGGAAGGTCAGACAAGGGTGTTGGCAGTCGATATCTCGCGAAGAGGCTTCGAATGGGCATTGTCCCATGCTTGTCTCAGCCATTTTGATTCAACCCGCCACAATGACGAAGCGGAATGGAAGCGGGCGATGCAAGAATCGCCCGTCCGTGTGCAATGGGATCCGGAACGCGATCTTTCTTTCGCTCCCTTGGATTATCGCTCGCTTCAAGTCGGTTTGTCGGGCGAAGCCGTGGAACAGTATGTAAAGGACTGGATTTCTCACATCGAAGACGTCACACCTTTGGCAAGGCAGATTTATCAAGAAGTCTTGGGTGGGCGGTATCAAGCGGCGAGTGAGCTACTGCCTCCAGAGCGCCCCTACCTGCTGCCGTCGGATATTGCGGCAAAAATCGGAATGTTGTAAGACTATGCTCCGCGTCACCGAAGAGGCGCATGTGCGCGTGAAGGCCCTGTTGCGCGAAGGCGACTTCGTCGTCGATGCGACGGCGGGCAACGGCCACGATACGCGCCTGCTCTCCGAATGCGTGGGCGACGCCGGCCACGTCTGGGCCTTCGACCTGCAGGCCGTGGCGATCGAGCGGACCCGTGCGCTGCTGGTCGCGCATGGCATGGCCGATAATGTGACGCTGATCGAGGCCAGCCATGCCGCGCTGGCCCAGTATGTGCCCGAAAAGGTGCATGGGCAGATCGCCCTCGCTATGTTCAACCTCGGCTACCTTCCCAGTGGCGACAAGGCCGTTACCACCCATACGCCCAGCACGCTGCAGGCGCTTGCACAGGCGGTGCATTGCTTGCGCACGAGGGGCGTATTGAGCGTGATCTGCTACCCCGGGCACTCGGCAGGCGCAGAGGAAGCGGACGAAGTCGAGCGGTGGTTGGCCGCGCAACCGGGCATGAAAGTCGAGACGCTCAAGCCGGCCGGCACCCAGCGCCCGAGCCCCTTTTTGCTCTGGGCGGTGAAAGAACAGTAGACAAAGCGACGGTCCAGGGAATAGTGAACGCCCAACGCGTTCTTATTCTTCTTATGCGATCCTTTGCTTCCCTCTCCCGTCTCTCCGCTCTCGCCTGCGTGCTGGGGCTGTTTACCGGCCTACAAGCCGAAAAATCCCTGAAGGCCCAGCTCGAAGCCCAAAAGAAGGCGGCGGCCAGCCAGATCGACCAGCGCACCAAGGACTTGACCGACCAGGCTTTCCAGCAACTGCGCGAACAGGGCATCGTGAAGCATGCCTTGCAGGTTGGCGACCGCGCCCCCAACTTCGCCCTACCCAACGCCACCGGGCAGACGGTGCAATTGAGCGAGCTGCTCCAGGATGGGCCCGTGGTCGTGACCTTTTACCGTGGCGGCTGGTGCCCCTACTGCAATCTCCAGCTCGCGATCATGCAGCAGCACTTGCCCGAGTTGAAGAAAACGGGCGCGCAACTGGTCGCCATCTCGCCCGACGCACCCGACGGCGCGCTCTCGACCGCGGAGAAGCATGGGCTGGAATTTCAGGTGTTGAGCGACGTGAACAACGACGCCGCTCGCTGGTTTGGCATCGTCTATCAGATGCCCGAAGACCTCGCCGAGCGCTACCTCGCCTGGGGTGTGCCGCTGACGCCCAAGCGCAACAGCCCCGGCACCTATGAGCTGCCGCTCGCCGCCACTTACGTGATCGATACCGACGGCATCATCAAGTGGGCCTTCCTCGATGTCGACTACACCAAGCGCGCCGAGCCTGCGGATGTGGTGGCGGCCGCCAAGCGGCTGTAGGCGATTTCAGCTCACAAAAAAGGATGACGCCTTTGCAGCGTCATCCTTCAATGGGAAAGAAACTTACCTGCCGCCCTTAGCGGGTGGTCACGCGGTAGCGGGTCTGCGAGGTGTAGGTTTCGCCGGGGCGCAGCGTGGTGGTGGGGAAGTGCAGGTGGTTGGGCGAGTCCGGGAAGTGCTGCGTTTCGAGGCAGAAGCCGGCGTATTGCTCGTAGGCTTTGCCGCCCTTGCAGTTCGTCATGGTGCCGTCGAGGAAGTTGCCGGTGTAGAACTGGATGCCGGGCTCGGTGGTCTCGGTGATGAGGACGCGGCCGGTGGTGGGCTCGTAGACTTCCGCCGCAAAGCGCACGCTGCCGGGGTTGTCGCTGGCGAGCACGAAGTTGTGGTCGTAACCCTTGGGCTCGAGGCCCGTCTTCTCCAGGTCCTTGCCGATCTTCTTGGCCGTGAGGAAGTCGAACGGCGTGCCCTTGACGGAGAGGATTTCGCCGGTCGGGATCAGCCCCTCACCCGCAGGGGTGTAATAGGGGGCGTTGAGGCGCACCTCGTGGTCCTTGACGGTGCCCTTGCCGGCGAGGTTGAAATAGGTATGGTTGGTGAGGTTGAGGACGGTGGGCTTGTCGGTCTTGGCCTTGTAGTCGATCACCAGCGTGTCGTCGCTTTCGAGCGTGTAGGTGATGGTGACGTCGAGCTTGCCCGGGTAGCCTTCTTCGCCATCGGCGCTCACGTAGCTGAAGGCGACCGCGTTGCTCTTCTTGTCGGCCTTGGCCTTCCACATGCGCTTGTCGAAGCCTTGCTTGCCACCGTGGAGGTGGTTGGCGCCGTCGTTGGTGGCGAGGGTGTAGGTTTCGCCGTCGAGCTCGAACTTGCCGTTGGCAATGCGGTTGCCGTAGCGGCCGATCGCAGCCCCCAGGTAGGGGTTGCCGGCTTGCGTGAAGCCTTCGATGCCGTCGAAGCCGAGGGCGATGTCGCCAAGCTTGCCGTCACGGTCGGGCGCCATCCAGTTCACGATGGTTGCGCCGTAATCCATGATGCTGACGGAGACGCCGTTGTCGTTCTCCAGGGTGTAAAGGGTAACTTTCTTTCCGTCGGGGCTCATGCCGTAGGATTCAGAAGAAACTTTCGCCGAAACGCTAGCTGAAAGGACGCAGGCGAGGCTGCAAAGGCCAGCAAAGAGGCGGAATGGTCGCGAAGATTTCATGTGGGAGGTAACGGGAGGGGTTGGGTCGTTCATGGCAGTCGCTCGCGGCGCTCGCCACCCTCCCACCCTACACGAGGTTACGCGAGGCGCGACGCCCACTTTACTTGACAGTCAAATCGAGGGCCGATGCCTGGCCGGTACACGCAAAGGGCGGCCCTGTGTCTCGCAGGGCCGCCCAGCTCGCTATCTATGATACCTGTTTATCGGTTTTGTTCGCTGTCTGTCTCTGTGTCAGTCCGATCATGCGGACTCATCTCTCTGTATATGTCCTATTGGTCTCGCTGTAAGATCTGCGGTCCACCGCCGAGGGCCTTGATCAGGTCCACGGCCTCGACCAGGTAGGTGAGGCGGGCGGAGGTGAGGGAGAGCTGCGCATCGAACTGCGAGCGACGGGAGTCGAGCAACTCGAGGAAGCTCGTGTAACCCTCGTCGTAGCGGGTCTGCGCCAGCTCTACCGTGCGGTCGTAGGCGGCAGCCTGTTGGGTGGCTGCCGTCACGCGCTCTTGCGCAAAATCGTAGTTACGCCAGTTTTCGCGCACTTCGCGGAAGGCCTGCTTCACCACCGCCTCGTAGTTCAACAGGGCCTGCTCTTGCTGGGCCTCGGAGGCTTCGATGCGGTTGGAGGTGCGGCCGAAGTCGAAGATCGGGCCGGCGAGGTTGCCGGAGACCGACCAGGTGCGGCTGTCGCGGGTGAAGAGGTCGTCGATATCGAGCGCTGCCGTGCCGAGCAGGGCGCTGGCGGAGAGCGTGGGCCAGCGCTGCGCGCGCACCACCCCGATGTTGTAGGTGGCGGCCTGGGCGTCGGCTTCGGCGGCGCGGATGTCGGGGCGCTGCTGGAGGAGCGCGAGCGGCGTCACACTGGCATCGATGGAAACGGTGCTGGGCAGCTCGTTGCCGATCTTGTCCAGCTCGGCGCGCGTCCAGAAGGCTTCCGGATCGGCCCCGGCGAGGGTCAGAAGGGCGTTCTCAGCCATTTCGAGCCCCGACTTGAGGTCGGGCAAGCGCGTGAGGGCGGCGGCGTAGTCGGCGTCGGCCTGTTGGCGCTCCAGCTCGGTAATGGCACCGTTGTCGAAGCGGAGCTGCTGCAGGCGCAGCGACTCCTTGCGGTCGGCCACGGTGGCTTCGCCGATGCCTACCTGGATGCGGGCGGCGATGACGTTGAAGTAGGCCGTCACCGTATCCGCTACCAGCGCCTGACGGATGCTCTCGAGCCCGTAGGTGGTCGAGAGGAGCTGCTCGCGCGCGGCCTTGCGGCTGTTGCGCAGGCGGCCCCACAGGTCGAGCTCGTAGCTGAGGGCGCCGCTGAGCTGATAGGTGTTGTATGGGCCATCGACTTGCGAGAGGCCGGCTGCCGAGTCCTGGCGCGTCGCCTGCCCCTGCCCGCCAAGGCTGGGGAAGAGCTCGGCGGTGGAGAGGCCGAGCAGCGCACGGGCTTCGCGCACCCGGGCGGCGGCGATCTCGGCGTTGTCGTTCTCCAGCAGCGCGCGCTCGACCCAGCGGTTGAGCTGAGCGTCGCCAAAGGCGGTCCACCAGACCTGGGAGGTCTCGAGGTCCTTCGCGTCGGCGGAGGCGTCGTCCTGATCGAAGGCCGGCAGCTGAGCCGGCAGGGCCGGTTGCGGCGCCTGGTAGTCAGGTGCCAGGCTGCACCCGGCCAGCCCGATGAGTGGGAGGGTCAAGATCCAAGGTTTCATCACGAGGCCGGTTCGGGATTGCGGGGTTGCTTGTCTTTGGCGCCAGTGCGGTCGATCATCCGGTAGAACATGGGGATGAAGAAGATGGCGATGAACGTCGCGGCGAGCATGCCGCCGATCACGCCTGTGCCGATGGAGTGGCGGCTGGCAGCGCCGGCACCCGTGCTGGTGGCCAGAGGCACACAGCCGAGAATGAAGGCGAGCGAGGTCATCACGATCGGGCGGAAGCGCAGGCGGGCTGCTTCCAGGGCCGCATCGAAGCGCGAGAGGCCTTCGGCCCGCTTCATCACGGCAAACTCGACGATCAGAATCGCGTTCTTGGCCGCAAGGCCGGTGAGCACGAGCAAACCGATCTGGAAGTAGATGTCGTTGCTGAGGCCGCGCAGGAACACCGCGAGCACCGCACCGAAGGCCGCAAAGGGCACGGCGGTGATGACGGCGAAGGGCAGCGACCAGCGCTCGTATTGGGCCGAGAGGATGAGGAACACCATCACGATACCGAAGCCGAAGATGAGGAGCGACTGCGCCCCACCCGTCTGCTTTTCCTGGTAGGAGGCACCCGTCCAGGCCAGAGCGAACTCGTCGCCCAGCACTTCGGCGGCCACCTGCTCCATCGCGGCAAGGGCCTGGCCGGAGCTGAAGCCCGGCGCGGGCTGGCCTTGCAGCTTGGCGGCAGGGAACACGTTGAAGCGTTCCACGATTTCCGGACCCACCGTGCGCTCGAAGGAGAGCAGGCTGGAGATCGGGACCATCGTGCCGTCGCTGGCGCGGACGAAGACCTTGCGCAAGTCCGAAGGCGAGCGGCGGTATTCGGCCTCCGACTGCAGCGTCACCTGATAGTTACGGCCAAAGAGCGTGAAGTCGTTGACGTAAAGCGAACCGAAGGTGCTCTGCATCGTCTGGTAGACCTGGGAGGCGTCGACGCCCATGGAGCGCGCCTTTTCCTTGTCCACCTCCACGCGGTAGCGCGGCACCGTCACGTTCAGCGTGGTGCGCACGCCTGCCAGCTCGGGGCGTTCGTTGGCCGCAGCCACGAACTCCTGCACCTTGGCGTTGAGTTGGGCCTGGTCGCCGCCGGAGCGGTCCTGGATGTAGGCTTCGAAACCGCCGGTGGAGCTGAGGCCGGTGATGGGAGGTGCGTTGAAGGAGAAGATGATCGCATCTTCATACTTGGCACCGAAGGCACTGGCCGCGCCAGCGACCGCCGGGGCTTGCAGCTCCGTCTCCTTACGCTTCTTCCAGTCTTCCAGCGTGACGAACGAAACGGCGCTGCTGGTCTTGCGGGAGCTTGAAAGGAGGTCGAAGCCCGAGAGCATGATGACGTTGCGCACCGCCGGGTGGTTGGCCAGCTCTTCCGAGTAGGGGCCCGTGATGTCCATCGTCGAGTCGAGCGAGGAGCCCGGCATCAGGTTGGTGAAGGCGATCACGTAGCCCTGGTCTTCTTCGGGGGCGAGCGCACCGGGGATCTGTTGCCAGATCCAGCCCGTGGCGGCGATGAGGCCGGCAAAGACGAGCAGGCCGAGGATCACGCGCTTGAGGAAGAACTTCACCCCGGCGGTGTAGCCGTCCGTCACCTTGTCGAAGAAGCGATTGAAGATGCGGAAGGGCAGGATGGGCTCGATGTGGCCGGGCTTGAGCATGATGCCGCAGAGCGCGGGCGTCAGCGTGAGCGCCACAATGCCGGAGATGAACACCGAGATCGCAATCGTGATGGCGAACTGCTGATACATCACCCCGGTGAGGCCGCCGAGGAATGCCACCGGCACGAACACGGCGCACAGCACCAGCACGATGGCGATAACCGGCCCCGTAACTTCCTCCATGGCCTTGACGGCTGCTTCCTTGGGCCCGATGTGCTCGGAGCGCATGATCCGCTCGACGTTTTCGAGCACCACGATGGCGTCGTCCACCACAATACCGATGGCGAGCACCATGCCGAACAGCGTCAGCAGGTTGATCGAGAACCCGAGCATGAGCATCCCGGCCAAGGTGCCGATGAGCGACACGGGCACGGCGAGCAGCGGGATGACGGTGGCGCGCCAGTTCTGCAGGAACAGGAACACCACCAGAATCACCAGGATGATGGCTTCGATGAAGGTCTTGATCACCTCATGCACGGCCACATCCACGAAGCGCGTAGTGTCGAAGGGGATCTCGTAAGAGAGGCCTTCGGGGAAGCCTTCCTTGAGGCGTTCCATCGTGGACTGCACGGCGAGGGCCGTATCGAGCGCGTTGGCGCCGGGCTGCAGGTAGATACCGAGCGTGGCGGCCGGGCGGCCATTGAGGGTCGCGGCAAAGCTGTAGTCCTGAGCGCCCAGTTCGACGCGGGCGACATCGCCGAGGCGCAGCGTGCTGCCCTCTTCGTTACCGCGCAGGATGATGCGGGAAAACTCTTCGGTCGTAACGAGACGGCCGGTGGTGGTGACCGTGTAGGTCATGCCCTGCTTCAGCGGGTCGGGCTCGGCGGCAAACTTACCGGCGGCGAACTGCGCGTTTTGTGCGCGCACGGCCTCGGCCACGTCGCCCGGCGTCAGGCCGTATTCGGCCAGCTTGTCGGGCTTGAGCCAGATGCGCATCGAATAGTCCTGGCTGCTGAAAGCACTGGCGTCACCGACGCCGGGCGTGCGCTTCAGCTCGTCCACGACGTTCAAGAGCGCGTAGTTGCTGATGTAAATGGGGTCGAGCGAACCGTCGGGCGAGTAAAGCGTGACCACCTGCAGAATCGAGGAGGAACGCTTTTGCACGCGGATACCCTGTCGGCGCACTTCTTCGGGCAGGCGCGAGAGGGCGGCCTGCACGCGGTTGTTGACGTCGATCGTCGCCTGGTCCGGGTCGGTGCCCAGCTCGAAGGTGACGGTGATGTTCAACGTACCGCTGTCTGCCGCCGTGGAGCTGACGTAGATCATGTTGTCTACGCCGTTGATCTCCTGCTCGATGGGCGAAGCGACGGTTTCGGAAATGACCTCGGCGCTGGCACCGGGATACACGGCCGTCACCGTGACCTGCGGCGGCACGATTTCGGGATACTGCGACACGGGCAGCATCCGCATCGACATCAAGCCCGCAAGGACGATGACGATGGAGATAACCGTCGCGAAGATCGGACGGTGGATGAAAAACTTGGAAATCATGGTCTAGGGCCCGGCTTAGCTTTCCTGATTCTGGTTCTGCTGAACCACAGGCTTGATCGGCATGCCGGGGCGCACGCGGATGATGGCACCGGTCAGGACCTGATCGCCCTCCTTCAAACCGGAAACGATGGCTTGCTGGTTACCGAAGATCGGCCCGAGCTGGACGGGGCGCGGCTGCACGGTGCTGTCGGGCCCCACGGTGTAGACGATCGGCCCTTGTGGGCTGGTGATGACCGAGGTCTCCGGGATCAGCACCACGTTTTCGAGGGTGAGATCGGCAAAGGACACGCGGACGAACATGCCGGGCAGGATGCGTGCGTCGGGATTCTCGAAGAGCGCGCGGTATTGCACCGTGCCGGTGTTGGAATTGACCGTGCTGGCGGCAAAGTCGACCTTGCCGTCGAGCGTCGTGCCGTCGTCGAGACGAAGGCGGGCCGTCAAATCGCTACCGGCATCTGCCCGGTGCTGCTGCAGTACGGCGAAAATCGGATCGGTCTCGGAGATCGAGAAGCGCACCTGCACCGGGTCGAGCTGCGTGACCGTCGCGAGCAGGGTGCTGGAGTCGACGAGGCTGCCTTGCGGCACCGCTTCGAGGCTCGTCACGCCCGGCACGATGGACTCGACCGAAGTGTAGCCGAGCTGCAGCTTGGCTTCTTCGACGGAGGCCTTCTGGACGTTCAGCTCTGCCTGGGCGAGCTCGAAGGTCGAAAGGGCGTTGTCGCGCTCGCGCTCGCTGATCGCGTTGGAATCGTAAAGGCGGCGCGTCCGGTTCCAGTTACGCTCCGCTTCGCGCAGGGAGGCTTCGGCGCGGGCCAGCTCGGCCTCGGCGCTCATCAGCGCCACCTGGAAGGGCTGCGGGTCGATCTTGAAGAGCACATCGCCGGCTTCCACTTTGGAGCCTTCCTGGTAGACGCGCTCGAGCAGGATGCCGCTCACGCGCGGGCGGATCTGCACTTCGCGCAGACCTTCGGCCCGGCCCGGGTAGGCCTCCGTCCATTCCTGGTTGCTCACCTGCGCGCGCAAGACGGGAACTTCCATCGGTTGCCCCGAAGGCGCACCACCCCCGCCCCCGTGGGCGGCGGATTCTTCGGCGCCGTGCCCTCCGCAACCCACGAGCACCGAAAGACTCAGGGCCGAGAAAAATCCGGCAACCGCCATCAGAGGCTTGATAGAAACATTCATGTATGTATCCATTGGTGTAATTCCTTAAACTAGTCAAGCGACTATTTGAATCCGACGTTCCATTCTTTACATGGCCCGAAATTCCCGAGAAGACGCCGCCGCCACCCGCCAGTCCATCCTTGATGCCGCCATCGAGCTCTTTATGGCGCAGGGGGTCACGCGGACCTCACTGGCCGAGATCGCACAGCGCGCAGGCCACACCCGCGGCGCAATTTACCACCACTTCGAAAATAAGGCGCAGATTATGGAAGAATTGATCCGGAGCGTGAATTTGCCGTGGGAAGACCTCTTTGGCAACAGCGACCACGTCACGTTAGGTCAATTCCACCAGAACGTGCTGCGGGCCATGCGCTCACTTTTTGCAGACGAACGTCGCAAGCGCATCAATACCATCCTCTTCCACCGCTGCGAATTTGTGCAGGAGATGAATCCGGCCTACCAGCAGAGCATCAACCACTCGCTGGACTTGCTGGAAAGCACGGAAGACGTCTTCCGCCACGCTCAGCAATCCGGAGAGCTGGCGGCCCATTACGACCCGCGCCAGCTCGCGTTTATCCTCCAGTCGATGGGCATGGGGCTCTACTGGCACTTCCTGCGGGAGCCTTGGTGCGGCCAGATCGAGGTAGACCTCGAAACGGCGTTGAACGTGTTTTTCAGCGGGTTGGAAAAGGGCCACCCTGCCCAAAACTAGACAAATATCTAGCTCCAGTCTTCCGTTTCGCGGCTCAGGGTCGAGACCGAAGCCGCTTTCAAGTGGCTCAGGGGTAGAGCCTGCGGGCGTAAGTTTTCTCCTGGGCCCGCCAATTTACGGTATTCCTTGGGCGTGCTGCCGGTCAGGCGCTTGAACATACGCGTGAAGTAGCCGGCATCGGCAAAACCGCACGACCACGCGACTTCGGAGATCGAGAGCCGCGTCTCCGTCAAGGCATCGATCGCACCGGCAATGCGCTGACGGTTGATGTAATGGATCAGCGTCTCACCCGTCTCCTTGTGGAAGAGGTGAGAAAGGTAATCGGCCGAGCAGCTGAGGCCCGCCGCGATAAATTTGACGTTGAGCTTGGGGTTGTAGAGCTGCTCGCGCACCAGCCATTTGACCTGGAAGATACGCTGCGGGTCGCCCTTCTTCGGGGTGTGCGCAGCCGTCAGGTTGACCATCGTGGCGAGGAACGCGCAGACGAGTGCGCGCTGAAGCGAGTCTTGCACCGGCGAAAGCTCGAAGTGGCTCTGCGTCAGGTGGTCGAGCTGGTCGACGACCAACTGAAGCTGCGGCAGGTGGAAGAACTCGATCGCCTCGATGTCGGGCCCCTCTGGCCCCAGTGCGCCGGCGAAGTGCAGGCTGGCAACGTCCGAGTAAAAACCGACCACCAGCTGGCAGGCCGGCTCGCCGTGGGCTTGCGCCTGCTCCTGGTGCGGTACGCCACGCGGGATCACGATCATCTCGCCCGGCTGCAGCACCTGCGAGTCGCCCGGGAAGGTAAAACGGGTGATGCCGCTCACCTGCAGGTAGACTTCTGGCTTGAAATGGTAGTGCAGGTTAGGGTGGCGCTCCATCAGGTGCTCCAGGCGCGGCACACGCACGCGCAACTGGTGACGCTCGGCCGCCCGGAGGAAGTCCCAGCAGATTTGCTGGAAATCGCGCCGCCCCGGTTGCCGACCGCCAGGGGTTGCGGGGGGTGTCGCCAGTTCCAGAGTCCGAGGGCCCATCGAGCGAGTGTGGCAAGGTTCGCCCGCGCGGGAAAGGAAAAACGCCGCTCGCAAACGCGATCCCGGCAACTCCGGTTGACCTTCGTGAATCGACCCACTACCGTAGACTGCTCCGGCCCGTTGGGCCGCACCCAATCCGTCTCCTTCCGCACCCCACTCTCTCATGTCGATCTTTACCCGCTTTACGCTTGTCTGCGCCACCCTCCTGCCCTTCTGCGCCACGCTCTCGGCCGCCAAGGAAGGCCAGCTGCTGGTCTGGATCAACGGCGAACAAGGCATCGAAGGCATCCGCGAGGTAGCGGCACGCTTCACCGAGGAGCAAGGCATCCCGGTGGAAGTCCGTGCTGTGCCCTCGGCGCCGCGGGAGTTCAAGCAGGTAGCCGAGAGCGAAGACGCGCCCGACATCGTCTTCGGCAACCACGACCGCGTCGGCTCCTGGGCAGATGCCGGTCTGATCCGCGAGGTGCAGGCCCCGGAAGCCTACCGTGCGGGCTTTTACGATCTGGCATGGCAGGCGGTTACGTATCGGGGCAAGACCTGGGGTTATCCGCTCACCATCGACTCGGTGGGGCTGATCTACAATCGCGAGCTGGTGCCCGAGCCGCCCAAGACCCTGGAAGAGATCGCCGAACTCGCGCCCAAACTGCAGGAAGAGCACCATGTGGAGGCGATTCTGTGGGATTACGACAACCCCTACTTCAGCTGGGGCGTATTGGCGGCGCAGGGGGCTTACGTCTTCGGCTGGGATGGTGCCGACTACGACCTGAGCGACCTGGGCGTGCTGCAGCCGGGCACCGTCGAAGGGCTGCAGCTGCTCGCCGAGATGGTCCGCCAAGGGCTCCTGCCCCAAACGGCTTCCTACAACGTAATGGAAGCCAAGGTGAATGCCGGCGACTGCGCGATGATGATCAACGGCCCCTGGGCGTGGGAAAACCTGCGCCGCAGCGGCATCGACTTTGGCGTCGCCCCTGTGCCGGGCACCAACGGCGAAGCAGGCCGGCCCTTTGTGGGGGTGCAGGTAGGCTTGATCAGCGCCGCGAGCCCCAACGGGGAGGCGGCGGAACAGTTTTTGCGCAACTACCTCGTCACGAGCCAAGGGCTGCGCACGATGGACCGCGATTTCCCGCTCGTGGTGCCCACGATCAAGGCTTTCGCCGAACAGAAGGCGCAGGACGACGCGCACATCAAGGGAACGTTACAAAACATCGAGCGCGGCCAGCTGATCCCGAACATCCCGGAGATGGGCCTCTTCTGGCAAGGCATGGGCTCCGCCCTCGACTACACCACTTCCGGTCAGCTCCCGGCCTCGGAGGCGCTGGGCATCGTCGTCGAGCGCCTGACGCCCCAGATCCAGCAGCCCGCGTTGCCGGGCCTCGTGCCCGCCGAATGATCAATGCGGCACCTTCAGCGTCTTGAGGAGCGATTGCTTCAAATGAGCGCGTGAGTCGTGGAAATCCTTCCACGGGTCGGGCTTTTTCAGGCGGGCCGCCACGTCGGCAGGGCGAAAGGCGTCGGGCTTGAGTTGCGGCTTCAGCTCGCCCCACGCCACCGGCATGCTGATCGGTGCCCCCGCCCGGGCACGCACGCCATAGGCGGTAACGCAGGTCGCGCCGGAGCCGTTGCGCAGGTAATCGACGAAGATCTTGCCCTTGCGCTTGGCCTTGCTGGCGGTGGCGATCAGCTTGTCGGGCGCGGCCTTGACCATTTGCTCGGAGACGGCGCGCGAGAAGGCTTTGACGACGTCCCAGCCCCAGCGGCGCACCAGCGGCACCATCACATGCACGCCTTTGCCGCCGGAGAGTTTCACAAAGCTTGGCAAGCCCCACTCCGCCAGTTTGTCGCGCAGGAAAAAGGTGGCGCCCAGCACTTCTTCCCAAGTCACGCCCGGGTCGGGGTCGAGGTCGAAAATGATCTGGTCGGGCTTGTCTACGTTGTCGACGCGTGAGCCCCAGAGGTGGAACTCGATCACGCCATACTGCACGAGGCTGAGGATGCCCTTCTCGTTCGTCACATAGAGGTATTGGCGTCGCCCGCTCTTCTCTTCCACCTCGACGGAGTGGGTGTACGGCGGCTGGTTTTCCTCAAAATGCTTCTGGAAAAAGCAGGCCTTGGCCCGCCCTTGCGGACAGCGCACCAGCGACAGGGGGCGGCGCTCCAGATACGGAAGGATCCGGGGCGCAAGCTCGGCGTACAGCTGCACCAGCTCCAGCTTGGTCAACCCCGCCTCCGGGAAGATCACGCGCTCGGGGTGAGAAACGGCGACCCCCTTCACTTCGGCGGCGGAGGAGGACTTTGCGGTCGGCTTCTTCTTTAGGGCAGCAGTGGTGGCGCTCATTTTCTTCGGGGGTTCGGGAGTTTCCTGGGGCTGTTCCAGCTGCACCTCGTCGGCCGCTTTATCTTCGCGCAGGCCCTGAAACGAGCCTTGGCGGATGTAGCCGTCGTGGGTCAGCTCGGCAAAACGCACCTCGGCCACCAGATCGGGCCGCACCCAGTGGACACGCTCGCGTTTCATCTCTGTCGGCAAGGCGTGCGCCAGCGGACTGGTCTTGCGCACCCGCTGCTCCAGCCGCTCGGTCATCTCGACCAGCGTACGGTGGTCGAAACCCGTGCCGACCTTGCCGCGATAGACGAGGCCGTCGTCACTCTGTTGCGCCATGAGCAGCGCGCCAAAGCCCTTGCGCGTGCCCTGTGGATCGGTGTAGCCCGCGATGATAAATTCCTGACGGCGCTCGCATTTGACCTTCACCCAGCGGCGGCTGCGGCCCGGCTCATAGGGCTGCGTCGGGTCTTTGCAAATGATGCCCTCCAGCTCCTGTTTGCACGCAGCCCCGAAGAACGCCTTGCCCTTACCCTCGAAATGCTCGCTGAGGCGGACGGTAGCCGTATCCTCCTGACCTTCCAAAAGCTGCGTGAGCAGTGCCTTGCGCTCCGTCAACGGCAGCGCGCGGGTGTCGCGCCCCTCCACCGCCAGCAGGTCGAAGCCGAAATACCGCAGGCGCTCGGGGTGGCCGTGCTTCATCGCGCGCTGGAGCAGCGAAAAGCGTGAACGGCCCTTGGTATCGAGCACTACCACCTCACCGTCTAGCACGAAATCGCCGCCCGGCAGCTCCGCCACCGCCTTTGCGACCTCCGGCATGCGATCGGTCCAGTCCTTTTCGTTGCGCGACCAGAGACAGACTTCCCCACCCCGCCGGATAGCCTGGATGCGGTAGCCGTCGAACTTCAGCTCTTGCCACCAGTTACGGCCCGCCGGCACCTGATCCACTAGGGTCGCAAGCTGCGGAGGCGTAAACTCGATCCGCTTCAGCTTCGGCAAATCGTGAGCGTCCAGGGCCTCCGCCCGATCGCTTTCCGCTTCCACTGCGTCCGCATCGAGGTCCTTCACCGTGTGGCCCGATTTGACGCTCTTGGGCTCGCGCTGTGTGATCTCGGCGCCATTCGCCTCGGCGTAGTCGTCCTTCAGCTTGAAGAGCAGCCAGTTTTCCTTGTCGCTATCCTTGCCCATGCGGGTGCGGACGAGTTCCCACTGGCCGTGCAGCTTCTCACCTTGCAGCGTGAACTTCAGCTTGCCCGCCTTGAGCGCCTTTTCGGGGTCCTTGGCGTCTGGCTTCCACCGGCCGGTGTCCCATACGATCATGGAGCCTGCGCCGTAATTGCCCTCGGGGATGACGCCTTCAAAGTCGAGGTATTCGGTCGGGTGATCTTCCGTGCGCACTGCCAGTCGGCGCTCGGAGGGGTCGAGGCTGGGGCCTTTGGGCACGGCCCAACTGAGCAGGCGGCCGTTCAGCTCCAGCCGCAAATCGTAGTGCATGCGCCGCGCGTCGTGTTGCTGGATCACAAACGCACCAGCGCGCCCGCCGCGGCTGCGACCGGCTGGCTCGGGGGTGCGCTGGAAGTTGCGCTTGCGCTGGTAGGTCTCAAGCACTGCGTTTTGTCTTGGAAGTCTTGCGAGCGGCTTTCTTGGCGGTCTGCTTGCGCGCGGTCTTCTTGGTGGCCTTCTTCGTCGCCTTTTTCTTGGCCGGCTCGTCCTGCACCTTTTCGACGCTGCGGCGCAGGTAGTCCATGAGGTCGACCACGTTTTCCTCGCCCTCGTCTTCGTCGTCTTCCTCCGCATCTTCGAGCTGGGAGGCCGTCAACTCGCCGCGCTTTACCTTTTCGTCGATGTATTTCATCAACTGATCGCGGTGTTCGTCGTGGTAACGTTCGGGGTCCCACTCGGCGGTCATTTCCTCGACCAGCTTCACCGCCAGGTCCACCTCGCGCTGCGAAATCTTGATCTTGTCCTTCTTCACGTCGGGCAGCTTGAACTCGACCGGGTCGCGCAGCTCCTGAGCGAAGCGGAGCAGCATCAGCACGATCGCTTCGCCTCGCACCATGACGGCTGCAAGGTATTCGCGGCTGCGGATCACCACGCGGCAAATGCCGGCCTTCTGGGTGAGGCGCAGGGTTTCGCGGAGCAGTGCGTAGGTCTTCTCGCCGCGCTTGCCCGGCTCCAGGTAATAGGGCTTGTCGAAGTAGACGAGGTCGATCTCCTGGGCGTCGACAAAGTCTTCGATCTCAATCGTGCGGGTCAGCTCGGCATCGACCTTCTCCAGCTCCTCGGCGGAAAGCAGCACGTATTGGCCGGAATCGAACTCGTAGCCTTTAACGATCGCATTCCACGGCACTTCCTCACCCGACTCGGAATTCACGCGCTCATAACGCACGCGAGCCTGATTACGACTGTCGATCAGGTGCAGGTGGATGTCGGCCCGCTTTTCGCCGGAGTAGAGCGTGACGGGCACGTTAACCAGCCCGAACGTGAGATTACCTTTCCAGATGGGGCGCGCCATGCCGGAAGATGTTGCAGAATCGGTGCCAGCGAGAGCCGAGAACATTCTTCGGCAGCGCCCCATAGCAATGCTGAGCGACAGCGTACAGCCAAGCCCTTGATGAATGGGAATTTGAGCACCCGGCTCCGCTTTGGAGCCAAGAAGCGGTCGGCATCTTCGTGGATCAGAGGGAATTGCAAAGCGCAAAAAAAAACTCCTGGTGGAAAGCCGGGAGTCGCAATCGGAAAACCGTTTGAAATGAAAGCTTACTGCTTGACGGTGCAGCCGTAGGGGCGCGTTTGCGCGACGGACACGTCTTGCCCGGCCTTGGCCTGCTTGAGGGCATTCATCACATAGTTGTCTGCCTTGCCGATGTCGGCGGGGTCGGCGGAGTTGATGCTGTCGATCGCGCCCTGATAGACGAGCTGGCCTTCGGGGTTGATGATGAACATGTGCGGCGTGCGGGTGGCGCCGTAGGCCTTGGCGACCTTGCCATCGGGGTCGAGCAGCCATTGGCTCTTCACTTCCTTTTCCTTGAAATAGGCCTTGGTCTGCGTGGAGTCCATGTAGTCGCCGCTCTTGGGCGAAGTGGAGTTGATCGAGAGCCACACCACGTCCTGGCCCTTGGCCTCGGCCTGCAGCTTTTGCATGTTACCGGAATTGTAGTGCTTCTGGACGAAGGGGCAGCCGGGGTTGACCCATTCGAGCACGACATACTTGCCTTCGTAATCGTGGAGCGAGACTTCTTTGCCCTCCGAATTGGTAAGGGTGAAGTCGGGGGCGGTGTCGCCGTTCTTCACGTTAGCCAGCAGGCTGGAAGCGGCGGTCAGAAGGAAAATCCAAAGGAGTTGAGGTAGGCGCATGGCGAGTGAGGTGAGATTTTGAGTTTGAGGACAGGATAATCCAGCGCGGGTTTTATTCCATCGGCGCTCATCTTTTTCTTTCGCGCGCAATCCCGGCCTGCCATTGACAGAACGCCCGGTCTAGGGTTGCATGTAAGCTCTCATTATGGCCATGTCCAAAGCTGTTGAGCAGGCGACCCCCGAGGCACCCGCCGCCGCCGATACCGTCTGGTTGAAGCTGCGCGAGGAAGCCGCCTCGGCCGCCCATCGTGAACCGGTCCTCGCGGAGCTGATCCACCGGAGCATCCTCGATTGTGACAGCCTGGAAGAGTCTCTGGCCCATCGTATCTCGCGCAAGCTCGGCCACCACGCCGTAAGCGAACCCTACCTGCACGACCTTTTTGTCGACGTGTTTGCCGCCTTCCCTGAGATCGGCGCGGCAGTCCGTGAAGACATTATCGCGATCGACCACCGCGACCCGGCCAGCGGCGGCTACCTCTCCCCGGTGCTCTACTTCAAGGGCTTCCAGTCGCTCACGGCCTACCGCATCGCGCATCAACTGTGGAACCAGCGCCGACGCGAGCTCGCCCTCTACCTGCAGAGCATCATCTCGCAAGTCTACTCGGTCGACATCCACCCGGCGGCACGCATCGGCAGTGGTATTTTGATGGACCACGCCACGAGCATTGTCGTGGGCGAAACGGCGGTGATCGAGAACAACGTATCCCTCCTCCATGAAGTGACGCTGGGCGGCACGGGCAAGGCGCGAGGCGACCGACACCCGAAAGTGCGCGAGGGCGTGCTGATCGGTGCCGGGGCCAAGATCCTGGGCAATGTGGAGATCGGCCGTTGTGCCAAGGTCGGCGCGGGCAGCGTCGTGCTGTCCGACGTGCCAGCGCACAGCACGGTGGCCGGAGTCCCGGCCCGCGTCGTCCGCCAGGCCTGCGAAGACTTGCCGGCCGAGTGCATGGATCACAATATCTAGACGCTCTTGCGACTCAGTTCCTCTTTGCGACAGGTGTTGCAATTAGCATTTTCGAGGCTCATGGTCGACTCGTGTCGCACGCCAGCCCCGCATCGCTGAATTCTCAAGAGCCCCCCGCCCCCACCAGTGCCAGCGCGGTCAACCGGTGGGAGATGGCCTGTGTCGGCCTCGCCTTCCTGACGATGGCAACCGGGGGCCTGGCGGAAGCCTTCGACGCGCCCGAAGCCGTCAGCACGGTCTTATACGCAGTCAGCTACCTTACGGGCGGCTACTTCGGCACCGTCTCGGCCTGGGAGTCGTTGCGCGAAAAGGAGATCGATATTGATCTGCTGATGATCCTGGCCGCACTCGGTGCCGCGTTTGTGGGTGCGCCCTTCGAGGGGGCCATGCTGCTCTTCCTCTTTTCCTTCTCCAATGTGCTGCAAGACTACGCGATGGGCCGCTCGCGCAAGGCAATCGAGGCCTTGGCCAAGCTGCGCCCGCGCGTGGCCCATGTGCAGCAGCACGACGGCTCCACTACCGAAGTGCCGGTCGAGCAAGTGCAGGTGGGGCAGCGCTTTGTGCTTCGCCCGGGCGAACAGGTGCCGCTGGACGGCTGCGTATTGAGCGGCGAGAGCGCGGTCGACCAAAGTTCCGTCACCGGCGAATCCATCCCCGTGACCAAGCGTCCGGGCGACCAGCTTTTCGCGGGCACGATCAATGCCCAGGGCGGCCTCACGGTCGAAGTGACCCGCGCCGCCAGCGATTCAACCATTGCACGGCTGATCACGCTGGTGGAGGAAGCGCAGGCCCGCAAAGCCGCCAGTCAACGCTTTCTGGAAGCCTTCGAAAAGAAATATGCCGTGGGTGTGATCGCGCTGACGCTGGTCCTGATCGCGGTGCTGCCGCTCTTCGGGCTCGGCTGGAGCGATGCCTTTTACCGCGCGATCACCGTCATGGTGGTGGCCTCGCCCTGTGCGCTCGTCATCAGTACGCCCGCCTCGATCCTTTCAGCCATCGCCAACGCGGCGCGCAAAGGCGTGCTCTTCAAGGGAGGCGCGCAACTGGAGAAGGCCGCGCGCATCCGCACCGTGCTCTTCGACAAGACGGGCACCCTCACGGTCGGCCAGCCGCAAGTAAGCCGCGTGGTGCCGCTGGCCGGGCAGACCGCAGACGAGGCCTTGCAACTGGCCGCCTCAGCAGAGATCCATAGCGAGCACCCACTGGGGCAAGCCATCGTCGCAGCCGCTCAGCAGCGCGGGCTGCAGGTGCAAAACGGAGGCGAACTGACCGCCAGCACCGGGCGCGGCATCGAAACGCATTTTGGCGAACACCGCGTATTGGCGGGCCGGGCCAAGTGGGTCGCGGAAGCTCTCGGCCTGTCGCTGGAGCACGTGGGCCCGCAGTTGGAGGCCCTCGCGGCCGAGGGCCAGACGGTGATCGCGCTAGGCGAGGCCCGCCCCACCCAACCGGCGCGCTGGGCCGCCCTCATCTGCCTCGCGGACCAACTGCGCTCGGAGACGCTGGAGGCCCTGCAGTCCCTCCGCGCCAACGGCATTGCCCACACCTGCATGTTGACGGGCGACAATGCCCAGGTCGCCCAGGCCATCGCCCGGCAGGTGTCACTCGACTGCGTGCACGCCGAGCTGCTGCCAGAGGACAAGGTGCGGCTCGTCCAGGAGCACAATGCCCGAGAGCCGGTCGCGATGGTGGGCGACGGCACCAACGACGCCCCTGCCCTCGCCTCCGCCAGTCTGGGCATCGCCATGGGAGCGGCCGGGAGCGATGTGGCGCTCGAAACGGCTGACGTGGTCCTGATGTCGAGCGACCTGCGGCAGGTGTCTTACGCCCTGCGCATCAGCCGCGCCGCCAACCGCATCGTCTGGCAAAACCTGACTTTTGCGGGCGGCGTGATTGTGATCATGGTCATCGCGACGCTCCTGCTCCCCGTGTGGGGCATAGAAGTGCCCCTGCCCCTGGGCGTGCTCGCGCACGAAGGCGGCACCGTGCTCGTCTGCCTCAACGGCCTGCGGCTGCTCGGCTTCAGGTAGCGTCTCAGGATCAGGCGCTGAGGCCTGCCAGCCAGTCTTCGTAGCTGGAGCTTCACTCGGCCCGCATGGGCTTACCTTAATCCCAGAAAGGCGTCGACTCGCTCTCTGCCAGATCGGGGTCGAGATCGGTCGCGTAATCGTCGGGCGAACGGGCGTCGCCGCCGGCCTTCCACGAATCGTAGACCGCTTCGGTAAAGCGCATGTATTCGAGCCCGTCCTCGAAGCAGGTCAGCTCGATCTCGTTGCCGTAGAGGATGCTGTTGACGAAGTCTTCCTCTACACGCCAGCCACGGCGGTCGGTCTGCGGGATCTCGACCGGGCGTTCCTCGGTCGAGCCGGCTTCGGCCCACCAAAGCTTGCCCGCGCCCACGTCGACCCGCAGGGTGGCGAGTGAACCGCTGAGGATGATTTCGTTGCGGCCCCGGCCGGATTCGATGCCGGAAAAGTGGTAACGCAACTGCGTGCCGGATTCGAGCGTGCCGGCGACGGTCAAGCTGTCGGGCAGCTTCACGTCTTCCTCCTGCTCGGTCTCCTCATTGTAGCGGCGCGGCGTGTAGATGGCACCGTGGGCGCGCACTTCGTCGACCAGGTCGTCCGGGAACCAGCGCAGGATCACCTCGTGGTAGATGCCGAGCGTGAGCATGTTGACGCCGCTGTAAGTCATGTTCTGTCGCCAGGTGAGCGCGGCCAGGCTGTCGGCAAAGGCAGCATGCGTGTGGGTGACGCGGATCTCGCGCACATCGCCCAAGCGGCCTTCTTCGATCAGGCGGATCACCGTGGCATCGTAATCGAGCGTGAAGGGCGAGGGCACGATCTGTGCCACGAGGTCTTGATGGGCGTGCGATGCCGCCACCATGCGCTCGGCCTCCAGCGTGTCGCTGGCCATACGGGCCTCCGTCAGTACGTGCTTGCCCGCCTGCAAGGCCGCGATAGCGATCTCGCTGTGCATGTAGGGCCAGGTGCCGATACAGACGGCATCCACCTCCGGGTCGTTGATCACCGCCCGCCAATCGGGGGCGACTCGCGGGATACCGAACTGGTTGGCCACCGCCCTCGCCGAATCGGGAGTGCGGTTGGCCACGGTTACGATCTCCACGCCATCAAGAGCCTGGAAACCGGGAATGTGCCGGGCCCGGGTATTCGCCCCCGCGCCGATGAGTCCGATTCTGAGCGTCTGCGCCATAGCCCTACCCGGATAAGGCAGGTTGGGGCCGAACGCAACCCTTCCAGCAGGAAATGAGCGAAGGGAAGAATCGCTTTACTTCAGCCGCAGATGAACGCGGATTTTCGCGGATGCTCTGGCCACGCCTTGATTCTGCCGCCTCACAGGAGATCACCACAAAAAGAAAGGAGTGCCTCGGAGCGGACATTCATGAATCTATCCGCGAAAATCCGCGTTCATCTGCGGCTAAAAGAACGATCGCCCCTACCGCTTCGCGCCGTTGTAGGACTTCAGCACGCGGAAGAAGACGGCACCGGAAACGGCGAGCCAGATGCAGAAGATGAGGAAGGGTACGCTGACCCAGCCGCGCAGGCTTTCGATCAACATGCCGGTAATCAGGATCGAGCAAACGCCGCAGACGGCACTGAAGGCCGCGCAAAAGCGTAACGAGCGCTGACAGCCTTCGGCCACGTTGGAGACGATCAGCAGCAGCGTGACGCCGACGATAAAATCGACGACGTTGAACCGCCCTTCTGCCGACATGACTGTCACCGCCACGCCGACGAGACCCAGCGCGGCCACCTTGTTATCGAGTTCCGTCTTCATCTTGGGGTAAGCGAGGCTGAAATATAGCCTACCCCAGCCGCTCGTGCACCTCATCCAGCGTAATTCCGGTGAGTTCGACCGTCTTGGAGCGGTTTTTCTCGCCGGTGACGATGCTGACGTCGCGTTTGCCGAGGCCGAGGGCCTTGGCGAGCACCGCACAGACTTGCTGGTTCGCCTTACCGTCTTCTGGCGGGGCCTGGACTTTTACCTTCAGCGCACCGTCGGCCATCCAGCCGACCACTTCGGACCGGCTGGCGTTAGGGACTACGCGAAGTGAAAGAGAAGCCATTAAGAAAAGAAATTCAACAGAAGGACACCAAGGGCACAAAGAAGTTAGATTTCGGAGAATCTCTTCCTCAAAAGCTCGGGCTTAGAGTTCTTTGTGTTCTTCTGTAAAGATCGGCGCTTGAGGCATCCTCAACCGGTGGTGTCCGGGTAGCTGCCGAGCCAGCGCATGAAGGGGCAGAATTGCTCCAGCTCCTGAAGGGCGGCACCGAGCTTTTCGTCGTCGCGATGGCCGGCCACGTCGACGTAGAAGTAATAGTCCCACAACTTGCGGCGGCTGGGGCGGCTCTCGATCTTGCTGATGTTGATGCCGCGCATACTGAGCGGGAAGAGGGCCTTGATCAGCGCGCCGGGGCTGTTGTCGGGCAGGGTAAAGACGATGCTTGTCTTGTCGGCACAGCGTTGCGAAGCCGGGCCGCTGTGGCTGCCGATGACGAAGAAGCGGGTGAAGTTGTCGCGCTTGTCGTTGATGCCTTCTTCCACCACGGGCACGCCATAAAGCTCGGCGGCGCCGCGGCTGGCGATGGCGGCCACCTCCGGCTTTTCCTTGGCCAGGCGGACGGCTTCGGCCGTGCTGGTGCAATCGAAGAGTTCGACGCCGGGCAGCTTGCGGGCCAGCCACTCGCGGCACTGGCCGAGCGCGTTGTCTTTGGAATAGACGGCCTTGATCTTGTCCAGCGGGCTTTGCGAGATGAGGCTGTGGCTGATCTCGATCATGCGCTGGGCCACGATGTTCAGCTCGGTCTCGACCAGCATGTCGAGCGTGGTGATGACGGTGCCTTGGGTGGAGTTTTCGACCGGCACCATGCCGTAATCCGCCTCGCCGCGCTTCACGGCGTCGAAGACTTGCTGGATGGTGACCAACGGCAGATAGGAAACGCTGCGGCCGAAGTGCTTGAGCGCGGCCATGTGCGTATAGGTCGCCTCGGGCCCGAGATAGGCGATCTTGAGCGGCTTTTCCAGCGCGATGGCTGCGGAGATGATCTCGCTGTAGATGGCGCGGATGGCCTCGTCGGTCAGGTGGCCGCGGCTGTGCCCCTGCACCTTGAGAAAGACTTCTTCCTGACGGCTGGGAACGTAGATGGGCGCGCCTTCCAGGTTTTTGATATGCCCGATTTCACTGGCCAAGCGGACGCGTTCGTCCAGCCGTTCCACGATCTCACGGTCGATGGCGTCGATCTGCCGCCGCAGGTCTTGCAAATCCATCCGCCTAGACAAGGCGGGAAGCGGCGGGTTGACAAGGCGGAAGCGTCGAAAGGCCGACGTTCTCACGACGGCCCCTCACGTTTCGGGCGCTACTGAGCCAGAGCGGCTTGTGCCTTTTCGGCCTCGACTTGCTGGCGCACCTCGGGGATCAGCTCCTGCAAGCGGTCGATCCGGGTCTCGTGGCTCGGGTGGGTGGAAAGGAATTCGGCGGGCTGGCTTTGGCTGGCGGCAGCCATCTTTTGCCACAGCTCGACGGAGGCATCGGGGTTATAACCGGCCTTGGTGGCGTAATAGAGGCCGAGGGCGTCGGCTTCCAGCTCGTGATCGCGGCTGTAGGGCAGCATGAGGCCCACTTGGGTGCCGAGGTCGTAGGCTTGCTGGACGAGCGCCGGGTCGAGCATCGCCTTCTCCTGGCGGCTGAGGATGATGGCGAGGGCGGCGCCCCCACCCTGGCGGATCATCTCGGAGCTCATCTGCTTGTTGCTGTGGCGCAGGGCGACGTGGGCGATTTCGTGGCCCATCACGGCCGCCAGCTCGTCCTTGTCGCCCTCGATCAGGTCGAGCAGGCCGGTAAAGACGGCCACTTTGCCCCCGGGCATGGCGAAGGCGTTGATCGCGGCGTCGTCGAACACCACAAATTCCCACTGCGTCACCTCCATGTCTTGCCCGGCGATGGGGGCGATGCGGTTGCCCACCTCCTTGACCATGTTGACGTAGGCCTGGTTGTTGCTCTGCTTCAGCTCCTGCTTCATCTGGTCGAACTGCGTCGACGCCTGAGCGGCAAGCTGCTTCTCCGGCAGGAAAGCGGGCACGTTGGCGCAGCCGGGCATGAGGGCCAGGGCCGCAGCGGTGAGACAGAGGGAGAGACCGACAGAACGCTTCATGGGAAGGACTTTATGCGCGCACTTTCAAAATGCAACTCGCCTGAACAGCAGAAACTCAGTCGTCGTCTTCGACTTCCGCCGGCTGCAGCAGCTCGATCTTTTCGGCCAGCTTCACATCCTTCTCCGTGACCAGCGAGCCGGCATTGTGCGTGGTGAGGGAGACCTGCACGCGGCGGTAGACGTTGTAGAGCTCGGGGTGGTGGTTCATCTCGTCGGCGATGAAGCCGATCTGGACGATAAAGCCGATGGCTTCGCGAAAGGTCTCGAAGACGAAGAGCTTGGTCAGGTGGCCGTCTTCGTGGGCCCAGCCCGGTAGGCTGCTGAGGGCGAGGTCAAGTTCCTGGCTGGTAAGCGGATGGCTCATAACGGCGAGATTAGGCCACTTTGGGAGGCCGGTCAAGCCAGCGCGGCGGGGAGTGAGCGGCGTTGGCCCGACCTTTTCCCATTGCCAAAGAAAGAGCGCCGGTCTTTGCTCGATTGCTTTACTCGCCGTCCAAAAAAGCACCATCCGCAGCCTCCGTGTCAGATTCGTCCTCAACAGCCCTGCTGCCCCCTCCGCAACACATCGCCATCATCATGGATGGCAACGGCCGCTGGGCCCAACGCCAGGGCCTGCCGCGTAACGAAGGCCACCGCCGGGGGGTCGACAACGTCAAGCGCATCGTGCAGGCCGCCCGCGACCAGCAGATCCGCCACCTCACGCTCTACGCCTTCAGTGTCGAAAACTGGAAGCGCCCGAAGCTGGAAGTCGAAGCGCTGATGCGCCTATTGGAGAGCTTTTTGAAGGACCAGCAGAAGGTGTTGCACGAGAACCACATCCGCCTGGGCGTGCTCGGGCGCTGGCACGAGCTGCCCAAGCGCGTGGTGAAGCTGCTGGAGCAGACGATCGCCGAAACCGCCCAGTATACGGAGTGGAACCTCAACCTGGCGCTCAATTACGGCAGCCGCACCGAGGTGGTCGACGCCTTCCAAGCCTATGGCCGTGCGGTGTTGGCGGGCAAGGAAAAGCCGGACGCGGCGGATTGGGAGACGGTGGCACGCCACCTGTATACCGGCGCCCTGCCCGACCCGGATCTGGTCATCCGCACCTCCGGCGAGTGCCGCATCAGTAACTTCCTTTTGTTGCAGTGTGCCTACGCCGAGTATTACTTTACTCCGGTGTGCTGGCCCGAATTCGATGAAGCCTGTTTTGCCGACGCGGTGAATTCCTACCGCCGTCGCGAGCGTCGCTATGGCCTTACGGGTGAACAAGTGCGCGTAACCGAGGAGCCGACGGCGAGCGTATGAGGTGGCGCTTTTTGAGTTTTCTGCTGCTGTGGGCGGCCCTTGTCCTCATCCCGTGGTTCGGCGGGCCCATCGGCGCAGCTTTGCTGATCGCGGCGGCGGCAATGCTCACGCAGATCGAGCTGTATCAACTACTGCAGCGCTGCCACTACCAGCCTTATGCGACCACGGGCGTCATCGCGGGCCTGATCGTGACGGTCGGCGGCTTTCTCGCCCCGTATGTGGGGCTGACCTCCAGCGGGATGCTCGTCCCGGCGATGTTGCTGGTGGTGATGACCGCCTTGGCGCGCCCGGGCCCCGGCCTGGTGCAAAAGCGGATCATGCCGACGCTTTTCGGCCTGTTCCTCGTGCCCTACATGCTCAGCTACTTCATCGGCTTTATCCATCAGGGGATCATGGAGCTGGGCATCTGGACGATCGGGGTGGCGAAGTTTTCCGATGTGGGCGCGCTGCTCTGGGGCCGTACCTTTGGCCGTCACAAGCTCTCCCCCTCCATCAGCCCGGGCAAGACCTGGGAGGGCGTAATCGGCGGCATTGCCACCGCCACGGCCTTGGGCGGCCTCGCAGCCTGGCTGGTGCGCCCGCTCATCCCGTTCGAGTTCGACGTACTGGCGGCGGTCCTGATCGCCATCCCCATCGCCACCATTGCCGTGTCTTCGGACTTGCTGGAGTCGGCGATCAAGCGCGAGGCGGGGGTAAAGGACTCCGGCCGCATGATCCCGGGCATCGGCGGCGCTTTTGATTTGATGGACAGCCTGCTCCTGACGGGCCCTGTCGGCTACACCCTCGTGATGTGGTGGATTGAACGTTATGCAGCCCTCTCGTGATCCCAAACGCCTCGTGCTGATCGGAGCCACCGGCTCGATCGGCCAGAGCACGCTGGAAGTCATCCGCGCCAACCCGCACGCGCTGCAGCTGGTGGGCGTGGCCGCCAACTCCAACGCCGAGCAGCTCGACGCCATCGCGCGCGAGTTTGGGGTGCGCCACCAGACGCTGTATACGCGCGACGGCCTGCAGGGCTTGCTCGATCTCGTGACCCTCGACGAGGCCGACGTGGTGCTGATCGCCGCCGTGGGCACCGTAGGGCTACGCCCGGCCCTGGCCGCGATGGAAGCGGGCAAGGACGTGGCGCTGGCGAGCAAGGAGGTGCTGGTGCTGGCAGGTGAGCATGTAATGGCGGCGGCCAAGCGCCACAACTGCCAGGTGCTGCCGATCGACAGCGAGCACAACGCGATTTTCCAATGCCTGCAGGGCTGCCCGGAGCAGAAACACGTGCGCCGGCTGATCCTGACCGCCTCGGGCGGCTCGTTCCGCAATTGGACGCGTGAGCAGATGGCCGCCATCCGCCCGGAGGATGCCCTGAAGCACCCCAACTGGTCGATGGGCCCCAAGATCACGGTCGACAGCTCCACCATGGCCAACAAGGGCCTGGAAATGATCGAGGCGCGCTGGCTCTTCGACGTGGCGCCCGGCCAGATCGACGTGGTCATCCACCCGCAAAGCATCGTGCACAGCATGGTGGAGTATGTGGATGGCTCGATCCTTGCCCAGATGTCGCCGCCGTCGATGACCTTCGCGATCCAGCACGCCCTGCTCCACCCCGACCGCGGCCCGGGCGTCACCCAGAGCCTCGACTTTACCCGCGCGCTGCAGCTCGACTTCCTGCCGCCCGACACCGAGCGCTTCCCTTGCCTGCGCCTCGCCCGCGAAGCGATGGTGCGCGGCGGTGCGGCCCCGGGCATCTTCAACGCGGCCAACGAAGTGGCGGTCGCCGCCTTCCTCGACGAGCGACTCGGCTTCCTCGATATCCCCACTGTCGTTGAAGAAACGCTGCAAACGGTCGATCCAGAGGTTGGCGAGTCGCTCGACGACCTGCTGGAGCTGGAGGCGGAAGCCCGCCACCGCGCCCGTGCCATTACGGCCCGATTAGCGCAGTCCGGGCGTTGCAGTCCCCACAGTCTTTCGTAGAGTAATTTTCCAGTGTGTCGTTTTCCGACCAGATTGGCGCGGCCCTCCACTGCGGCGAAACGTTCGCGCGGCGGCCCCGTTCTCTTCGGTTGAGCTTCCATTCCCTTTTCTTCGCATGATCGAATTCCTGCACAGATTGCTGACGAACCCGTTGCTGAGCCTCGGGATCATCTTTGCCTTCGGCGCCTGCATCTTCATCCACGAGCTGGGCCACTACCTGGCCGCTCGCTGGCGGGGCCTCGTGGCCGAGCGCTTTTCCATCGGCTTTGGGCCCAAGCTCTTTGGCTGGACGGACAAGCGCGGCTGCACCTGGCAGGTCTCCCCCATCCCCCTCGGCGGCTACGTGCTGCTCCCGCAGTTGGCCGACATGAAGGGCATCGAGGGCGAGAGCGACCGCAGTCGCCAAGGGGAGCTCCCTCCCATCAGCTATACCGACAAGATGGTCGTCTCCGTCGCCGGAGCCGTCTTCAACCTTATCCTCGCCTTCGTGCTCGCCACCGTGCTCTGGCAGGTGGGCAAGGAAGTGCCGCAGTGGGCCGCCTCCACCCAGGTGGGCTACATCGACCAAGTCGAGGTGCAGGCCGATGGCGAATGGGTCGCCCAACCGTGGGACGCCGATCTCCAGCCGGGCGACAAGATCCTCGCCGTGGATGGGCACCGCGTGCACGACTACGAAGACATCATGGGCATCGTCGCCACCAGCTCGGGCCGCGATGCAGAGGGCAACCCGCAGGTGGCGCTGCAGATCGAGCGCAACGGCGAAACGAAGGACGTGACCGTGACGCCCGATACCCGCGCCGCCGGCGTGCGCATCCTCCCCATCGCCATGGCCTACGACTTGTATGTGGGCAACATCAGCGAGGGCGCACCGGCTCAACGGGCGGGGCTGCAGGAGGGCGACCGCATCGTGGCCGTCGAAGGTCAGCCGCTCTACTCCGTGCCCGCCTTGACGAACTTTTTGCGGGAGCACCAGGACGTGCCCAGCACCTACACCATCATCCGCGACGGTCAGGAAATGACGGTCGAGATGAAGCCGGAAGTCGTGGTCTATCACGAAGACGGCGCGACCAAGCCCATGCTGGGCATCGCCTTCAACAGCGGCACCGGCCTGAGCTACGAGAGCCCGATTCGCCAGATGACCGAGGCCTGCACGCTGATTTTCCGCATCCTGGGCGCACTCCTCAACCCGAATTCCGATGTGGGCCTAAAGGACATGAGCAGCGTGATCGGGATCAGCAGCGCCCTGCTCAGCGCCTTCGAGCAAGGCTTCCGCGTGGTCCTGAACTTCCTGGTGGTGATCAACGTCAACCTCGCGATCCTCAACCTGCTGCCGATCCCCGTGCTCGATGGCGGGCACATGGCCTTTGCCACCATCGCCAAGCTGCGCGGCAAGCCCATCCCGGCCAATGTGATCGGTGCTCTGCAAGGCTCGTTCATGATCCTGCTGCTGGGCCTGATGTTCTACGTCTCGTTCTTTGACGTGCGCCGCGAAAACCAGAAGGCCGCCGCCGAGCGTAACTACATCAGCTCCCAGGAGGGCTATATCACGCCGGTCTTCGACGGCATCGACGCCAACGAGCAGGTTAACTAAATTCGATTATTTGAACAGGAGTTAAAAGGAGTGAAAAAGAGTTCAGAATAAGGACTTACAGAAGAGCACGAAGGACACGAAGAAGTAGGATTTGAATTAATCCATTACCTTAACTTCGTGCTCTTTGTGTTCTTCTGTTTAAAACTCTTTTTCACTCCTTTTAACTCCTGTTCATTCCAATTCCCTTTTCTTTATGAGCCTTCCAGCGTATTGCAGCAGCCGTTTCGTATCGCAGCGTCGCTTATCGCGTGAGGTGCGGGTGGGGCCCGTCGGTGTGGGCGGGAGCAATCCGATCCGCGTGCAGTCGATGACGACGACGCCCACGCAGGACGTCGAGGCGACCGTGCGCCAATGTATCGCATTGGCCGAGGTGGGCTGCGAAATCGTGCGCATCACCGCGCCCAACGTGGCCGCCGCTGAAGCGTTGAAGGACATCCGCGCGCAGTTCACCGCTGCCGGCTTTGAGCACATCCCGCTCGTGGCCGACATCCACTTTCTCCCCAAGGCCGCGATGGAGGCCGCCAAGTGGGTCGAGAAGGTGCGGATCAACCCCGGCAACTACGCGGACAAGAAGAAGTTTGCCCAGCGCGAATACAACGACCGCGAGTATGTCGAAGAGCTGGAGCGCCTGCACGAGGCCTTCTCTCCCATCGTGCTGCGCTGCAAGGAGCTGGGCCGCGCCATGCGCATCGGCACCAACCACGGCAGCCTGAGCGACCGCATCATGAACCGCTACGGCGACTCGCCGCTGGGCATGTGCGAGAGCGCGCTGGAATTTATCCGTATCGCGGAGAGTCATGGCTTCCACGGCATCGTGCTCTCGATGAAGGCGAGCAACCCGAAGGTGATGATCCAGGCCTACCGCCTGATGGTCGCCAAGATGGCCGCCGAAGACATGCGCTACCCCCTCCACCTCGGCGTGACCGAAGCCGGAGACGGCGACGACGCCCGCACCAAGAGCGCCATCGGCATCGGCAGCCTGCTCTATGACGGCCTCGGCGACACCATCCGCGTATCGTTGACCGAAGACCCGGTCTACGAAGTGCCCGTGGCGAAAGACCTGGCGCGCAAGGCCGAAACGCTCTGGGCCCGAGCGGCGGAAGTGCAAGGCAACGTCCGCACTGCCCCCGATACGGTGAACCCGTTCGAGTTCCGCCGCCGCGCGGTGGAGCTGCAACCGCTGGGCGGGAAGCTGCCGCTGAACGCACTGGAGCCCCCTCGCGTGGTGTTGCCGAGCCCGCAGCCCCTTTCCGCCGGCCTCCCGGCAATCGTCGATGCGCTCAAGCCGGTGCAGCGTCAAGCGGGCGAAGCCAAGGCCGAGCTGTTACAGGTGCGCCTGGAGCAGGCCGAAGATCTCGCCCAAGTCGCGCCGCTGCGCGAGGCGTTGCGCCCGCTCGTCGACGCCTGCGTCTGGGAGCTTTCGGGCCCCATCGAAGCCGCCGACCTGGAGGCAGTTGCGTGGACCGCAGGCGATGTGCTGCTCGACTATTTTGAAGCCGCCGACACCGGTCGCCTGGAGAACCGCATCGCCCTCGCCGCCCGCTTCGATTTGCGCCTGGCCGTGAATGCCGACCCGGTCGACCTGCCGGCACTTGCGGATGTCCTGGCCGCCGCGCCCAAGGGCCAACTGATCTTTACCCTCGGCGCGCCCGACCCCGCCCAGCCCTTGCACCCGCTCGGCGCGTATCGTCAGTTGGCGGAAGTGGTGAACGCACTGGGCCTGAAGGCCCCTATCTGGATCCGCAACACGGTGGCCAACGCGCTCGACCCGCAGCCGTATTTCGGGGACCAACTGCTGGAGGCCTCGATCCTCTCCGGCGGCCTGATCTGCGACGGAATCGGCGACCTGATCAGCGTCGAAACGGTGCCCGACCCGCGTCAGGCCCTCGCCTTGAGCTACGGCATTCTACAGGGCTCACGTGCCCGTACGACCCGCACGGAATACGTCGCCTGCCCAAGCTGCGGTCGCACACTCTTCGATCTCCAGACGACCACCCAGCGTATCCGCAGTGCCACCGGGCATCTCAAGGGCGTAACGATCGCCGTAATGGGCTGCATCGTAAACGGCCCCGGCGAAATGGCCGATGCCGACTTTGGCTACGTCGGCGGCGCACCCGGCAAGGTAAACCTCTACGTGGGCAAGGAGTGCGTGAAATACCACATCCCCAGCGCCGAAGCCGTCGACGAACTCATCGCCCTGATCAAACACCACGGCAAATGGCAAGAGCCCAAGCCGGTCGAGGTGTAGAGACAAGGATGGGATTTTGAACAGGAGTTTGGGGAGTTCAGAATTAAGATTTACAGAAGAACACAAAGAACGCGAAGAAGTGGGATGGGGTGCGCTTCTTGATCCCTTCTTTGAGTTCTTTGTGTTCTTCTGTTTTAAAACTCTTTTTCCTCTTTTAACTCCTGTTCAATTCACTCCTCCAATTCGAATTTTGCCCGCGCGACGACTTGGCCATTGGCGATGATGTCGAGTTCGTGGGGGCCGGGGTAGTAGCGGCGGGTGGTGACGACTTTGAAGGAGTGCTGGCGTTCGCCGACCCAAGCGCCTGCAGGGACATTGGACTCGACTTTCCAGCGGAAGACTTTGGGCGATAGCTGCCCGTTGGCCTTGAGGTAGTGCACGGTGTAATCGAGCCGGAGCGAATCGAGCGGCTCGGCAAGCTTGCCCCGGAAGCGGAAGCCCAGCTTGTCCCCAACGCGCACGGTGGGCGTGAGGATTTCGAGCTGCACGTCGTCCCAACTGGCGGCCCGGTGGCCCATCAGCTCGAGCGCCCCGGAGTGGCCTTGCTTCAGGAGCGTGCGCAGGGCGTGGCGCAGCAGCTTTTTGCGCGGCGCAGGGGCCTTTTTCCACCAGTCGCGCGCGATCTTCACGACCAGGTCCGGGTGGTCTTTCGCGATGTCGTTGAGGTGGTTGGCGACGGAGCGGCGGACGTATTCGCTCGGGTCGTCGCGCAAGGCTTCGAGCAGCGGCAAACACATTTCGGGCTCCGCGATGAAGCACTGCAGCCGGATGCCCCAAGGCAGGCGCGGGCGCGTGCCTTCGCTTACGAGTCGGCGCACATGCTCGTTGGGGTCGTTCGTCCAACCTCGGAAAACCGCCACCGCGCGTTGCGGATCGGCCGCGATCAGGTGGCGGATGCCAAACTCCGAAGAGAAGCGCTTCGTCAGCTCACGCTCGATCTCCAGCGCCAGCTCGAAATGCTGCTGCCCATGCCGCCCGACGTATTCCGTCATCGGCATGATCGCCCAGCCGTTGACACCGTGGTCCATGGCCTCCGGGTCGGCGCGGTCAAAACCATCGGTGTGCGGATGCAGCGCCTCCAGCAAGACGGGAGTGGCAGCGGCAAAGTCATCGGGCAGCGTTGCCTCCAGCGCCTTCACGATCTGTTCGGAGCGGGCCTTCAGCTCCAGCTCTTCCAGCCCGTCGAGCGCGATCTGCTCGAACTTCGCCCTAGGGAAGTCCGCCCAACTGCGCTCCAGCGAGCGCGCCATGGCACGAATAACGTCGGGATTGAAGAGGTTCTTGAAGGGCTCCATGCGAGGCTGAGGATGAGCGGCTCCAGCGGGCGTTGCGACTACAAAAAAGGCCGCCCGACTGATGTCATGGCGACCTTGTAAAATACAAACGGAGAGGACCTAAACCGCGCGCAGCGAGCCCTCGGCCTTGCGGGAGAGGAAGTCGGCGTAGGTTTGCTTGAGGCCTTCACGGAGGCTGATCTTGGGCTCCCAGCCAGTGGACTTGAGGAGGCTCACGTCGAGCAGCTTGCGGGGAGTGCCGTCGGGCTTCGAATAGTCGTGCACCAGTTCACCTTCGTAGCCCACGGTTTCGACCACCATGTCGGCCAGCTCGCGAATCGAGAGGTCTTCCCCCACCCCGGCGTTGACCCAGTCCGGCGGGTTTTCGAGCTGGAGCAGGTGGATGCAGGCCGAGGCGAGGTCGTCGACGTGCAGGAACTCGCGGCGCGGGCGACCGGTGCCCCACATGGTAACGGTGGGGGCCTTCGTCTCCTTGGCCTCATGGAAGCGGCGGATGAGGGCCGGCATCACGTGCGAGTGCTCCGGGTGGTAGTTGTCGCCCGGGCCGTAAAGGTTCGTCGGCATGGCGCTGTGGAAGAGCACACCATACTGCTGGCGGTAATACTGGCAGAGCTTGAGGCCGGCGATCTTGGCAATCGCGTAGGCTTCGTTGGTCTGCTCCAGCGGGCCTTTGAGCAGCTCGCTCTCGCGGATCGGCTGGCTGGCCTTGCGCGGGTAGATGCAGCTGCTGCCGAGGAAGAGCACGCGCTTCACGCCCGCCTTCCACGCGCCGTGGATGGTGTTTTGCGCGATGGCTAGGTTCTCGAAGAGGAACTCAGCCGGGTAGCTGCGGTTGGCCTCGATCCCGCCCACCTTGGCGGCGGCGATGATGGCCACCTCCGGCTTTTCCTGGCGGTAGTAATCGAGCACGGCGGCCGCGTCGGTCAAATCCAGCTCCGAGCGGGGCGCGGTGAGAACGTGGCCGTAGCCGGCAGCTTGCAGGCCGCGCACGAGGGCGGAGCCCACCATGCCACGGTGGCCGGCGACGAAGATGCGGGATTCCGGGTTCATGAGGGCTTAGGCGCGCCGGTTGTGGACCAGCAGGTCGTGATCGGCCTTGGCCATGATCGACACCAGGTCCTTGAAGGTGGTCTGCGGCTTCCAACCCAGCTTCTCTGCAGCCTTGGTCGGGTCGCCGATCAGCAGGTCGACTTCGGCGGGGCGGAAGTAGCGGGGATCGACCGCCACCACGACGTCGCCCGTCTTGGTGTTGCGGCCCACTTCGTCGACGCCTTCGCCCGAGAACTCGAGCTCGATGCCCAGCTCGGCAAAAGCGTGAAGGCAGAACTCGCGCACCGTATGGGTTTCTCCAGTAGCGAGCACAAAGTCCTCCGGCTGATCGGCCTGCAGCATTTGCCACATGCCTTCGGTATATTCCGGGGCGTAACCCCAGTCGCGACGGGCATCTAGGTTACCCAGGCTGAGCACCTTCTGCTGACCGAGCGCGATGCGGGCAGCGGCCATCGTGATCTTGCGCGTCACGAAGGTTTCGCCCCGCCGGGGGCTCTCGTGGTTAAAAAGGATACCGTTGCTGGCGTGGATGCCGTAGGCTTCGCGGTAGTTGACCACGATCCAGTAGCCGTAGAGCTTGGCCACGCCGTAGGGCGAGCGCGGGTAGAAGGGGGTCGTCTCCGACTGCGGGACTTCCTGCACGAGGCCGTACAGCTCGGAGGTCGAAGCCTGGTAAAAGCGGGTCTTGTCCTTAAGGCCCACTTCCTTGATGGCGTCGAGGAAGCGCAGCACGCCGATGGCGTCGACATCCGCCGTGTACTCCGGCACGTCGAATGATACCTTCACGTGGCTTTGCGCGCCAAGGTTGTAAATTTCGTCGGGCGCGATGCGATCGAGCAGGCGGTTCAGGTTACTGGAGTCCGTCAGGTCGCCGTGGTGGAGGAAGAAATTCACCCCGTGAACCTCCGGATCTTCGAACAAGTGATCGATGCGATCAGTGTTGAAGCTGCTGGCGCGGCGGATCATGCCGTGCACTTCATAGCCCTTGGCCAGAAGCTGCTCAGCCAGGTAAGAGCCATCTTGACCAGTGATGCCAGTAATCAGCGCTTTTTTAACGGACATAGAGACAGATGAAGTAAAGGTAAGATTCGAATGACAAGAAGAGGTCCAAAAGGTAAAAAGCAGGATTCGGCAGCGAGGGACAACGAAAAGTAGCGCGCTTGAGGTGAATTTTACGCTATTTTTGGCATCGCGACATCGCGGAACCCTCTGATCATCTTAATCTAAGACGCGTTAATTGAGCGAGGGATCGTCGGGCGCGTCGGCAAAGAAGGCCAGCTTTGGGTCTTCGTGTTTGAGGATGTGTCGCCAGATCTGCTCTTCTTCCTCGTCGAGATAGTCCTTGCGGATCGGGGCCACGAGCCACGCCTTTTCTTTCAGCTCGTCTTCCATCTGGCCTCCGGACCAGCCGGAGTAGCCGACAAAGGCCCGCACGATGAGGTTGGGCTCTTCGGCCATCATCTCCTGCAGCGTCTCATCGGCCACGCCGAAGTAGAGTTGGAAGGTCGCCTCCACCATGTCCCACTTCCAGGCCACGAGGATGATCTGGTCGGTCGCGACCGGGCCGCCTTCGTAGAGGGGAATCTCCGAAAGCACGCCCTCGGAGACTTCGGTACGCACGTCGCCTAGCGTCTTGTCGAGCGGGCGATTGATAATCACGCCGAGGGCCCCGTCTTCCTCCGTATGAGCGGAGAGCAGGACGACGCTGCGTTGGAAATTGGGATCGAGCAGGCTGGGATGCGCCACGAGGAGGTTTCCCCGCAGGCTGGGGCCGCTGATATTGATATCTCGCATAGATTTGCGTGCTGCTAAAACTGGCTGATCGTCACGCCCGCCTCGGTCAAAAGCTCGTGGGCGATGGGATCGTTGCGGTAGTCGATGTGATACTTAATCGTCCGTATCCCTGCAGCAGCTAACATCTTGGCGCAATTTATACAAGGAAAGTGCGTAATGTAGGCAGTTGCCCCTTCCAGCGAAACGCCCCGACGTGCAGCGTCGGCAATCGCGTTTTGCTCGGCGTGCACGGTCGCCTGTTCATGGCCGTCGCGCACGCGGCTGAGGTGGGGCGAGCCGGGCAGGAAGCCGTTGTAGCCTGCCGCGATGATCCGGTTACTCTGGTCTCCGCCGCTCACGAGCACACAGCCCACGTGCAGCCGCTCGCAGGCCGAACGGGTCGAGAGCAGGAGCGCGGTGGACATGAAATATTCGTCCCAACTGGGGCGGGTGCCTTGGCGGGCCACCAGCGCCGCCACCTCGTCCACGATGGATGTCATTCCCTGCTCCTCCGGCTCCACGGACAGACTCATGGGGCTAGGCTAAGGAACTGGGCGGTGGTGTAAAGCGCACATCTGCGGGCTGTGCTTGCCTGAGCCTGATCTGGGGGTATGCTGTGCGCATGCCCCGCTCGCTCCGCCTCGACTACAACGCGCCCTTTACGCTGACCTACGCGCTGCTTTGCATCGTAGCGCTGGTCATCGCCTTGTTGAGCGGCGGAGCGGCCAACGCCGGCTTTTTCAGCATCCAGCACAATCCCGACTGGTCGCACGCGCTGACCTACATCCGCCTCTTCACGCACGTGCTGGGGCATGCCAACGCCGAACACCTCGCGAGCAACATCTTTCTCATCCTCCTGCTGGGGCCGATGCTGGAGGAGAAATACGGCTGGCAGACCCTTCTGGTCACGACGCTGATCACGGCCTTTGTTACGGGGATGGCGATGGCGCTGATCTTCCCCGGCACCCTGCTCGGGGCCAGCGGCGTGGTCTTTGCGTTCATCGTGCTGTCGAGCTTCAGCCGGGCCAAGAGCGGCACGATCCCCCTTACCTTTCTGCTGGTGGCCCTGCTCTTCCTGGGGCAGGAGATTGCCGCCTCGATCGCGGGCTCCAACGAGGTGGGCGGTCATGAGATCGCGCGCTTTGCCCACATCCTAGGCGGCCTCGTCGGCGCAGTCGTGGGCTGGGTGCGCACGCCGTAGGATAAACTTGCGCTCCACGATTGCCAGACGGGGGTAGACCGCATAGTCTGGTATCTTTCTCGATGTTATGAAGAACTACGACTACCAGAAGCGCCTGCGCGGGGTGTGGGAACACGCCGTGAAGCTGTATGAAGAGGGCAACCGCGATTCCAGCACCTATTTTGAAGGCGAGCAGCTGGAGTTCGTGCGCTCCATCGGCGCGACGCCGCAGGAGATCTACGACTTTGCCGAAGACTGGTGCTCTGGCCAGGAGCCGGACTACAGCACCTTTGCCCTGCTGGCCGACATCCGCCGCTACTACTTCCTCGTGCGCCAGAAGAGCAAGCCGACCGGCAAGGTGCTCGACCCAGCGACGCTCCCGCCCAAAGACAGCAGCGTGCGCGGCATCGACTGGCTGCCCCGCATCCTGCCCAAAGCCAAGGCCAAGCTGCGCGGCGAGCTGAGCCACGACATCATGTATGGCTGCGGCGGCGACCGGCGCTTCTTCAAGACCAACGACATCCACCCGGCCGAATTCCTGCGCGTGGTGATGGACAACGAGAACGATGATACCGCCATCGTCAACTGGGTCGAAGGCCGCACCAAAGGCAAGTGGTAAGCCGCTGGCTCTCAGGCTGATAACATTTTACCCACCTCAAGCGCCCGGCCTTACAAAGCCGGGCTTTTTTTGCGTGATAAGCCTAAAGGAGGCAGCGAATCAGGCCGATTTATGTAACACCCCCGTCACAGAGACGTAACCCTCCTACCCCAACACCCCATGCGCTCCGTATCGTCTGACTCGCTCATTTGTCTGGCCCCCGACTGCGACCAAAAGATCCTTCGCCTGATTGAACTAACGGGCATTGGCAATATCAACCGGATCATCCGCACCTCCCTGTATCTGTTGGATGCCATCGTCACCACCCTCGTCGACGGCGGCAGCGTGGTGCTCGTGCACAAGGATGGCCAGCGGGAGAAGCTTGTGCTGGATTTAAACGACGAAGAGCGCTGAAACCAGCGCCCTCCCATCGAAAATAAACTGAATCAGCGGCCGCTTACTGGGCCGGCGCGGTCGTCGTGCCGGTCGCAGGCGCCGGAGCCGGCTCAACAGGCTCCACCGGGGCAAACTGGGCGTCTTCGGGCAGAGTCAGGTTGTCGCCGCCCATCTCGTTGGCCGCCGGAGCGGTTTCTTCTTCAAACTCCAGCACGTCGCCATCTTGCGTGGCAGCAGCGCCGGGGCGCTCGTTGACCATGTGGAGCAGGTAAAGGCCAAAGGCGATCACGAAGAAAGCGATGGCCGACCACTTGGTGGCGCGGGTGAGGACGTTGACCGCCTCGGCGCCAAAGGCCGACTCGGCCGCACCGCCACCCATGGCCGCGCCCATCCCCGCGTCGGAGCTGGCACGTTGCATGAGGATGGCCGTCACCATGATCACGCAAATCATGATGAGGACGAGGGTCAGGAAAGTGATGAGGATCGGCAGCATGGGCTGGGTATATCGGGAAAACCTAGTAGCCTGCGAAGGTCACCGCCCCTTGGCAAGGACAAATCCCCGGTGATCGCCCGCCTTTCCAACGCCCTTTTCACCATGCCCTCTCCAGCCCCACGCTCGCACGCTGGGCGTCGACCGGGCGAAAGCGCGGCCCGTAACCGGAATCGTGCGCCGCAATCGGGAACTCGCGGTCGAGCAGGTTGAGCACCTTGCCCGTGACGGCCCAGCCGGAGGCGAACGCGTAACGCAGGCGAAGGTCGACCAAGTATTCGTCATCGGTGCGGGCGGTGTTCTGGTCGTCGATCCACCACGGGCCGAGGTATTGCAGGCCGAGGCCCACCATCAGGCGCCGCTCCAGCACCTCGGGCCACCATTGCAGGCCCACATGGCCCGAGCGCGCGGGCTGGTAATGGGGGGTCTTGCCGTTCACCCCGCGCGGGTCTTCGCCGTCGGGCTGGTCTTGCAGGATCTCGCTCCCCTGCACCGCGCCGGCGAGCGTCAGCGTCAGGTTGTCCCGCGCGCGCCAGGCGATCTGAGCCTCCACGCCGTCGTATCGACGCTTGCCGGCGTTGGTCGTAATCTCGCCCGCCAGGGTTGTCACGCCGGTCAGCCCGTCGCGGCTGCGCATGGTGTAGACGGAGGTGGCGAAATAGACCCGCTCGGTCAGCGCGCCTTTGAAGCCCAGCTCGTAGCTGTCGATCTGCTCCGGGTCGAGCGAGAAGCCCGTCTGCGACGAGTTGAGGGCGTAAAGCGATTCTGCCTTGGGAATGCGGAAACCATGGGCGTAGCGCGCATACAGGTGCCGGTCGGGCAAGAATTCCCAGTTGAGGCCCGCCTTGGGGTTGACCGCCTCGAAGCGGTCGGTGCGGTCGGCCGGGCGATAAAACGCATCCTGCTGGCCCGACGCCAGATGGTTGTCGTAGACGTAGCGGGCGTTTTCGTAGCGCAGCCCGAGCAGGAGCTTTACGTTGTTTCCAAGATCCTGGGTGTGCTGGAGGTAAGGCGCGAGGTTGCGGTAATCGACCTCATAATCGTAGTGCAGCCCTTGCGGGTAAACGTCGCCCCACACCTCGACCGTCGGCAAGGTCTGGAGGGTCGAGGTCGCAAAATCGGTCTGCTCGACATCGAAACCCAACACCGTCTGGCTGCGGGGCGACCAGTCGGCATAAAGGCGGGCGAGCAGGCCCAGCGTCTCGGTGTCGTCGGAGACTTCGGGCAGCGTTGCGGGCTCCCACGTCACCATGTAGTCGGAGTCGATCCAGCGCAGGTAGGGCGTCACCTGCAGGGTGAAGATATTGTCGAGGCGGTGCGTCACCTCGCTGTGCAGGCGCAGGTATTTCGCGGTTTCGTGCGCCTTGTCGCGCGGCACGGCCGGGTCGAAGGCATCGCCACGTGGATTCTCGGCATAAGACTCGGGGGTATGCGTGCCAGCCATCTCGCTGTCGAAATCGGTCGCCGTGATAAACGTATCTACCTGAGTGCGGTCATTGGCCCAACGATGCCGCACGATCGCCTGGTGACGCCACCAGCCCGTCATGTCGCGCCAGCCGTCTTCCTGTGCGGTGGAGAGCGCCACCCGGTAGCTATGGCCGCCGCCGAGGCCGTCCGATACCTCGGTGCGCGCTTCGAAGAGCCCGTAGGAGCCGCCCGCGAGCCGGAAGCTGCCGCTAGGCGTCCCCGTGGGCGCGAGGCTCTTGACGTTGATCACCGCGCCAAAGGCGTCCGACCCGTGCAGGGCGGTGCCCGGCCCCTTGAGCACCTCGACGCCGCCCAGCGAGGTCAACGCACCCGAGTAGGCAAACGCCGCGTGATTGTAGCTGATGGGCGACTGCAGGGGCACGCCGTCCTGCAAATACATCTGCGTGTTTTCATAGGAAACCGGCAGCCGCACGGATGGCGCATCGATGGGCCCGCGCAACTGGACAAAGAGCACGCCGGGCAACGTGTTGAGCATCTCCCCGACCCACGTGGGCGACATCAGAGACGCCGATTGCGGACCCACTGCGTCGATCGACTGCGGCACGGCGTTGACGTTTTGCGCCAGGCCGGTGGGTGAGGTCACTTCTACCGCTTCGAGCTCGTAGACCCGGTCGGCCAAAGGCGCTTGTGCGGCCAGGGAGACGGCCAGCGGGCCAAAGAGCGGGAAGGAGTAGCGGTAAGCCCACGACATGTGGGCCAGTTTAGCCCTGAATCCCCATCCGCTCAAGAATGCGGCGCAAGTCGTCGTTGCCGTAATAGTCGATCACGATCCGGCCCTTGCGCGCGTGGTGCTTCAGCTGCACCTGCGTGTTGAGGTAGGAGGCGATCTCTTTCTGGAAGCTCTCGACCGCAGCGGCTTCGGCGGCAGTAACGCCCTTTTCGCGCGGGGCCGTAGTGCGGCGCTGACGCTGTTGCTGCACCAGGTTTTCCGTCTGCCGCACACTGAGGCTGCGCTCGATCACATGGCGGGCCAGCCAGATGCGCTCATCGGTATCTTCCACGCCCAGCAGGGCCTTCGCGTGGCCGACCGAGATGAGGCCGCGGGCGAGGTAGCCCTGGATCTCGCGGTCGAGCTGGAGCAGGCGGAGGGAATTGGCGATCGTGGCGCGGCCCTTGCCCAGGCGCTCGGCCACCGCTTCTTGCGTGAGGTCGAAGTCGCGCATCAGGCTGGCGTAGCCGACGGCTTCTTCGAGCGGGTTGAGGTCGGCCCGCTGAAGATTTTCGATCAATGAAAGCACCGCACTGGAGGCTTCGCTGACTTCCATCACACGCGCGGGGATGCGCTTCATGCCCACCAGCTTGCAGGCGCGCCAACGACGTTCGCCCGCGATGAGCTGGAACATGCTGCCGACGCGACGCACCACGATGGGCTGCAACAGGCCTTCGCTGCGGATGCTCTCCGCCAGCTCTTCGAGCAGCTCCTCGTCGAACTCCTTGCGGGGCTGGTGCGGGTTGGGCTCGACCTGCTCGATGGCGATCTCCATCAGGCCGGTGGGGATCGCACGCGGGGCCTCCTGCTCGACCTTGGCGATTTCGGCCGCCGCCGGCGTGGAGGGTTGGGTGACGGCGATGCCGCCGCTGATCAGGCTACCGAGGCCGCGGCCCAGGCGTTTCTTGGCAGTCGACATGGTGTAAAACTATTGCTGCGGAATGAAGAGTTCCTGCCCGGGGTAAATGATGTCCGAAGCGAGGCGGTTGGCGTTGCGGATCCAGTCCACGCGCGACTTGTTCTCGCGCGCGATCTTGCCGAGGCTGTCCCCGCCTTTGACCGTGTAGGAGACGCCGGACTTCGGGAAATCGTCGCTGAAGGTAACCGGCGCGCTCGTCTGCGGGCGGGAGGCACCGGCGCGGGCCATGGCGTCGAGCGCGGTCTGCGTCTGCTTGGCCAGCGAGTTGATCTCGGCCGTCACTTCGCGGATGATGACCGACTTCTGCGACTCGTTGGCCGCAATCATTTGGCTACGCAGCTCGCTCAGCGCGCGGTTGAGCTGGGCCGTGGTCACGTAGGCATTGGCCATCTCGGAGGTGGCCGTGTCGCGCTGCTGCAGCTCTTGCCGCAGGGTGGCGTTTTCGCGCTGCAACTGCTCCACCGCAATGTTGAGAGAGCCAAGCTGCTGCTGCAGGCGCTGCACATCGGCCGTTAGCCGCGCAACCTGCTGATTGACATTGTAGGACGACGATTGCGCCCACGCTACACTGGAGGCGGAGACGGTAGCCCACGCCGCCCCGACGAACCAAAGCCATTTCATCCCAGCAGCTTGGCGCATCAACTCCCGGTGGTCAATGGCCTAGCGGAAAACCTGCTACCAGAATGCCCTCAGGCGATCACCGGACGGCGGTCGACATACCTGAAGGGGCGTGGAGCGACGAGCGGGTCCATCTCGCGGCTGGCGAGCACCGTGCCGCTGGGCAGGTCGAAGCCGCGCAGAAAGGCGTCGGCAGGCAGCATCTTGCCGCCAGGGCGCTGCAGCTCGCGCAGCTCAAGGCGCCCCACCCCACACTGCACCACAAGCTGGCCGTCGGTCTGCGAAATCTCGCCCGGTGTGCCGCTGGAAGTGGTATCGAGCAGCCGCACCGCGCCGACTTTCACTTCTTGCCCCGCATGTTCAAAGGCGGTGCCCGGCCAAGGCTGGAAGGCGCGCACCCGCCGCTCCAGTTCCGTCGCCGGGCGCGTGAAGTCGAGGTGCGCATCGGTCTTGAAAATGATGCGACAGTAGGTGGCTTGCGCCTCGTCCTGGTCCGTAAACCGGGCCTCGCCGGCGAGCACGGTCGGCAGGTTGCGCTCCAGCAACGGCACGCACGCGGCGGCCAACTTGTCCCAGAGCGTGCCGGTGGTGTCTTCGCCCGTGATCGCCACACGCTCCTGATCGAGGGCCGGGCCCGCATCCATCTTGCGGATCACCCGCATGAGAGTGACCCCTGTCTCGCCCTCTCCCGTGGCCAGCGCGGTGTGGATGGGCGAGGCGCCACGCAGCCGAGGCAGCAGCGAGGCGTGGAAATTGAGCATGCCCAAGCGGGGGGCGTCGAGGTGGGCCTGCTTCAGGATGTGCCCGTAGGCCATGACCAAGGCGAGGTCGATCTGTTGCTCGCGCAGCCAGTTGGCTTCCTCCGGGCCGGGCTTTTCGGGCTGCAGCACGGGGATGCCGCGCGCCTCCGCCCACTGCTTGATCGCATTGGCCTGCAGCTTCATGCCGCGACCGGTCCGCCGGTCGGGCTGGGTGAACACGGCGACCAGTTCGGCCTGTTCCTGCTGGGCCTCGACGAGGTGCTGCAGGAGGGGCAGCGAAATCTCGTCGGAGCCAAAAAAGACAATGCGTGCGCGCTTCAAAACGGTAAATTCGGGTTTGGGAGCCAAGGCGAAACAACCCACCTGCCAGCCCCGCCCGGCTACGTCAACGCCGGAAGGTGGATTTGGCGCGAGTTGAGACGATCATATAGATCGAGAAAACGACTCCGAAGACAGCGCCCGCCGGACTGGGCAGGGAGTCACTCGCATCGGCATACTCACCGAGCAGGGCCTGCACGACGGCAGCATCGGCCAGCAACACCACGAGGTTGGACAGCACCACCGTGGGGTAGAGCCAGCGTGTAACCGCCCGTCGGCAAAAGAACGTCACGATCAGCGCCAGCGAGAGCCAGATCATGAGGAAGTTGATGAAGCCCTCGGCTGCGAGAAGCATACCGAATGCAGGCACATGCTGCGGGCTGTCTGGCGAGGCAAGGACCCAGATATTCTCCCAAAACAGCGCATCAGCAGTTGTGATCATAGTCGCCGCGATGATGAAGGGGCGCACGATCACGCCGATGGAGACAAGGATCAGCCAACTGGTGATCCCATCCTGCTCTGGGTCGATTGGGGGCAGTGGGGGGACTTTACGGCGTAAAATAAGCCACAAAAAGAGTCCAAAACCCATGACGCCGCCGACGAACCAGCCGGTAACCGCAGGCCAATAAAACTTTTCGTGCCAGGCCGCGCCTTCGGCCACCCTCGTACCACCGGTGGCATACTGGATGGGATAGCCGAGCGAGTTCTGGACCCGGGTGAGGGCCTTGCGGTATTCGGCCATGTCGTCGGCCTCCACGCGGTCGACGAGGTTGCGGTAGGCGTAGACGATCCGCACGTCGCTGCCCACGGGCTTGACGGTGGCAGAGTATTCGAACCACTTGGTCTCGATCTTTTCCTCCTCCGCCGGGAAATCGCCCGCCTCCGGCATCACGAGCGTGATGCGCTGCTCGACGTTGAGCGGATAACTCAGCTCCATCGGCGATTTGCGGATGCGCTGATTCGAGAGAAAGAGGTGGTCGGCCAGGTAAGACGGATAAAACTGCACCGTAATCACGGTTTCGTCTTCGCTGGGCTGCCAGGCGTTTTGAATGGTATAGGCTTCGGTGATCTCCACCGTGCCGTCGGCGCGGATCTCCGAGACTTCCGGCAGGCGGTCGGCAGTAATCTCAGGGAAAGAGTCGGCGTAGTAGTTGAGGTAGTCGTCGCCCAGCTCGCTGAGAGTCTGCCCCTTCATACGGTTCGCCATCTGGAGCGCGGACTGCCCGTCGAAGATCGTCTGGACGCTCAGGCGGATGTCGGTGCCGTAGTCATCCATCACATAAGTCTCAATCGAGACGCTCTTCCAGGCTTCCCCGCCCTGCCCCGGCACGCGCACCAGCTCGCTGTTGCCACGGATCGGCAGGCCCCAGCCGTAATCGGGGCACCAGGCCTTGGTCAGCGGCCCTTCGACCGCGTAGGAGGTGGGGTCGACCCAGTATTCGCGGTCCTTGCCTTGCACATGGGTGATCACATGGTCAAACGCGCCGGGGCCCGGCAGGTAGCCTTTGACGAGCGAACCGGCGGAGGTGTCGACCAAGACGGGCACGGCATCAATACCCAGCTCCCAGAGCAGGCGGGTGAGCAGTTGCGACTTGTCCTTGCAGTCGCCAAAGCGGCGCTCGACGATGGTCTCGACGGGGTAAGGGCGGTAGTTGTGTTCCCCCATCGGGATGGCCACGTAACGGATCTCGCGCTGCACCCAACTGAGGGCGGCGGCGACCTTGGCCTCTTCGTTCGGGAGCTTACGCCACTCGGCCAGCAGCGGCTGGAGCGTGTCGGGCAGCGGAGCTTCCCAGTCGATCAAATTCTCCGCCCAACGCGAGACGCTCGGCCAGTCGGGCCAGTCGCTGAACTGCACGTAGGTGCGCGGGTCGTAGTCGTAAGGCGTATCTTCTTCGTAGACGACGAGCGGGGTGCGGCCTTGCTCCCAGCCGTAAACGGTTTCGCCGCTGGGCAGCTTGTCCTGCTCCAGCTCAATGCCCACGTCGGGCCCATGCAGGCGCCAATTTAGCTCACCCCGGTCAGCCGGCCAGAGGGTGCGGACCCGGGCGTATTCGACCGGCACGCTGAAAGTCTGCGACCACCATTCGCCGTAGCGGCCTTGCGTCACGGGATTTTCGCCCACGATGCGGTAGGCGTATTCCACGATGTCGCCCACTTGCACCTGGTTGAGCAGCGCCTCCACGGTGACGGAGTTGTCGTAGGTGAGATATTCGCGCGAGCCTTCCTGCACCGAGACGAAGAACTTCTGCGTGGGCAACAGGTCGATCACCTCGTCACCCCGCCGGATCTGCAGGCGATGCAGAAACAGCTCCTGGTAATAGGGGTCGAACGAGAATTGGACGTCTCCGTTTTGCTCGACGCCCCGGTCGTTGGTCAGCAGATAGGCGCGGTAGGCGTATTCTTCCTGGCCCTCGACACGCACCTGCGAGTCGACCACGAGCTGGTGGAGGCCGGTGGTGTCGTCGCTCAGGTCGTCCGGGGCCTGGGGCGCGGCGGGCGCCACCACCCAGGCGGGCAGCTCGGGCTCGGTCCACACGCCGTCCGCCACCTTGGTGGGAGCAGACCACACAGCACTTACGCCCGCACAAAAGAGCGCGCACCACAGCGACAGCTTAGACATGCTATGGTGGATAGCCCCCCGCACGCTCACGGCAACCCAATAACGCCTGCGAACGTAAAGAAAAGCGCCTACTAGGGCTTGGCGTAGCGCACTTCCTTGCCGCGCAGGTCGAACTTGATCGGGCAGCCCGCGAGGTCGAATTCGCGCATGATGGCGTTGCGCAGATAGCGGTAGTAGCTGTCTTCGAGCTTGGTCGCGCGGTTGCAGAAGAGGCGGAAGAGGAACGGCCGGTTGTCGACCTGCACGGCGTAGTAGATGCGGAAGCGCTTACCGCCAATGACGCGGGGCTCACGAGCCTTTTGCAGGCGGTCGATCAGCTGGTTGAGCTTGGGCGTAGGCAGCTGGCGGGCCGACTTCTCCCAGAGGCCGCGCGCGGTGCGCAGGATCCGCTCGTTGGCGTAGCCGGTCTTGGCCGAGACGAAGAGCACGGGGCTGTCGGGCAGGAAGAAGAGCTCCTTCAGGGCCGCGGCGGCATATTTTTCGCGGAACTCACGCTCGTCCTTGTAGCCGGTGACGCCTTCCGCTTCGGACTCGGCTTCGTTGAACTTTTCCATCGCCAGATCCCACTTGTTGATCACGACGGCCACGAGCTTGCCGGAGTCGACGACTTCACCAGCGAGTTGCTTGTCCTGCTTGCTCACCCCCTCCTCCGCGTCGATGACGAGGAAGACGATGTCGGCGCGCTCGATCGCGTCGCGCGTGCGCAGGGTCGAAAAGTATTCGACCGGCGAATCGAGGCGGCCCTTGCGGCGCAAGCCTGCCGTGTCGATCAGGCGGAAGGGCCAGGAGTTGCCGCTCTTGGTATGGTAATCAAGGTCCAGCTCCACCGAGTCGCGCGTGGTGCCGGGGACTTCGCTCACCACCATACGTTCGGCCTCCAACAGGGCATTGCAGAGCGAAGATTTGCCGACGTTGGGGCGACCGACGAAGGCGATGCTCACGCGTTCGCCCTTGGCGGCTTCCACCGGGTCGATCACCTTCTCCGGGGCGGGCCCGATGATGCCGAAAATGGCTTCGCGCAGCTCTTCTTCGTTGTAGCCGTGCTCGGCCGAGACCATCACCTCTTTCGCAAAGCCGAGGCGCGAGAAGTCGTCCACGCGGTCGACATGTTCTTCGCCGTCGACCTTGTTGACCACGAGCAGCACAGGCTTGTTGGCCTGGCGCAGGCGCTCGGCGATCACCTCGTCCATCGAGGTGAAGCCTTCGCGGGCGTCGACGACGAAGCAGATGAGGCCAGCCGTTTCCAGGGCCAGCCACACTTGCTCTTCTGCGGCCGAGACGAGGGCCTTGAGCGACATCTCCGGCACGAGGCCGATGCCACCCGTATCGAGCAACATGTAATCGTTGTCGACGCGGATGGCGTTAACGTCGCGAGTGACGCCTGCCTGGTCGTGCACGATGGCCACGCGTTTCCGCGCCAGTCGGTTGAAGAGGCGGCTCTTGCCGACATTGGGGCGCCCCACGAGGGCGACGGTACGTGGTAGGGACATCGTGAATCTCCTGTTGGAAGGAACGAACGGCTATTTCGTGTGGCGCTGGACGAAGCGCTCGATACGGTCGGCGGCGATCTGCAGCTTTTCGAAGCTGGTCGAGAAGCTGGCGCGCACAAAGCCGGCGCCCGCAGGCCCGAAGGCAGTGCCGGGGACGACGGCGACTTCTTCCTCCTTGAGTAGCGTCTGGCAGAACGTCTTTTCGTCCATGCCCGTAATGGCGACCGAGGGGAAGGTGTAGAAGGTGGCGCGCGGGAGGTGGCAGGTGAGCCCCATCTCGTTAAAGCGGCGCACGAGGAAGTCGCGGCGGCGGTGGTAGCTGTCGCGCATGTGGTTGACGGAGTCGTCGCTGCGCTTGAGCGCCTCCACGGCGGCCTCTTGCGTGAAGATCGAGACCGACATGATGCTGTACTGGTGCACCTTCATCATGGCCTCGATAATTGGCTGGGGCGCACAGGCATAGCCGATGCGGAAGCCCGTCATCGCCCAGGCCTTGGAGAGGCCGTGGAGGAAGATGGTGCGCTCCTGCATGCCGGGGAAGGTGGCGATGCTCACGTGCTGGCCCTCGTAGGTCAGCTCGGCGTAGATCTCGTCGCTGAAGACGAGCAGGTCTTTCTCCACGCAGAACTTCGCGATCTTCTCCGTCTCCTCGCGGCTCATGACGCCGCCGGTCGGGTTGGTCGGGAAGTTGAGAATGATGGCCTTGGTACCAGGCTGCCAGGCGGCTTCGAGGTCTTCCACCTGCAGGGCAAAATTGTGCTCGGCCTTGCACTGGATCGGCACCGGCACGGCGCGCGCAAGCTGGATGCTGGGCGAGTAGCTGACGTAGCAGGGCTGGTGATACAGCACCTTGTCGCCCGCATTGAGCGTGGCGCGCAGGGCCGTGTCGAGCACCTCGCTCACGCCGATGCCCACGAGCACTTCCTTGTCGCCATGGTACTGCATGCCGTAGACCTTCGCCACGTAATCGGCGATGGTACGGCGCAGGGCGAGCAGGCCCAGATTGTCGGTATAGCTGGTGCGACCGCGCTCCAGCGAATAAATCGCGGCTTCGCGGATGTTCCAAGGCGTTACGAAGTCCGGTTCACCAATGCCGAGGGAGATGGCCTGCGGCATTTGCTGGACCAGCGCAAAAAAGTCACGGATGCCGGAACGTGGCAGATCGCGCACGTGTTCCGCCACAAAGCGGTGTGAAATTCCACTCATTACTGTCTGAAGGATCTAAAGTGATGACGGTGGTTGAGACTGAACGCGGATCACGGGCTGACCGCGGGGCGCTGGAGCTCGTCGGGCTGGGTTTCGATCAGGAAACCGCTCTCCTTGTAGCAGCGCAGCATGAAGCGCGTGGCAGTGGACTGCACGCGGTCGATCGTGGAGAGCTTTTCGGCCACGAAGGTGGCGATCTCCAGCAGGTTGTGGCCCTTGACCACTACCATGAGGTCGTAACCGCCGCTCATCAGGTAGCAGGTTTCGACTTGGTCGAACCGGGCGATGCGCTCGGCCACCTTGTTGAAACCGCCCTCGCGCTCGGGCATCACCTTGACTTCAATCAGCGCCTGAACGCTGTCGCCATCGTGCGCCTTGGGGTGCAGGATGGGCCGCCAGCCGAGCAGGAGCTTTTCCGCCTGCAATTCTGCAAGGGCGGCCTCGACTGCGGCTTCAGATGCGCCCAGGATGGCACTGATCTGGGCAGTGTTTACGGCTTCGCCATTGGCTAATAGTTGCAGGACTTTTTTGACCATAAGGCGGCAAAGATGAACGTATGGCCGGAATTTTGCACGCACAAACTGTATCCCATTGCAGTCATGCCACTGACACCGAATGCGCCCGCCCCTGAAATCGAAATCATCGACTTCCGCCCCGAGCATGCCGTCGATTTTGCCCGCATCAGCTTCGGGTGGATCAAGGCCTACTTCAGCATCGAGCCAGCCGACCTGGAGGTGCTCAACCACCCGCAGGCCCACATCCTCGACCGGGGCGGCCATATTTTGCTCGCACGGCTGGACGACACTATCGTGGGTTGCATTGCCCTCGTCCCCGCCAAGAGCGAGCCGGGCTGGTGGGAGATCTCCAAGATGGGCGTCGACGAGCGGGCCCGCAGCCGGGGGATCGGTCGCCTGCTGATGCTGGCCGTATTGGAGCGCGCCCGTGAGATCGGCGCCCGCCAACTGTTTCTGGAGACAAACAGCCGCCTCGCCCCCGCCCTGCGCCTCTACGAGCAAGCCGGCTTTGTCAAAGTGCCCATGCGCCCCAGCCCCTACACCCGAGCCGACGTCCGCATGGAGCTGGTGGTGGGCTGAAGACGGAGTCGACGGAGAGTCGCGAAAGTCTATTTTAGTATCATGCCCCTGAGCCAGAGGAGTTGAACGAGATCGACCGCGCATGGTTCGCCTTGGCCGAAGAACGGTACCAAGCCTGGAAAGACGGGCGGGAACCGGGCATTCCGATGGAGGAAGCTTTTGAGGGTATTCGCGCGGAACTCGGATGGAATTTAAAGTAGCCCTTACAGCTCGCCGCGAAACGATAAAGGCAGCGGCATTCTACGAAAATGAAGTTCCCGGCCTAGGGATCGATTTTTGAAGCTGGAGTCGGCCTTTCGAGAAATCCAGCGCCATCCTCACACTTGGCGCACCTGAAGCGGAAACCAAGCTACTGGATCGAGCGGCGAGCAAGTTATACATGATCGTTTAATAACGTAATAAAGCCGAAGAATCACCATCCACTGTAGCCCGGGATACCGGCTCTTGGCCCTCAAACGGACCTTGCAGCTTTAAACTAAAGCTTAAAAACGTGATTAACGTAGAAAAGCTCTTGATCATACGTCCGTTTTCGACTAAACGAATACGCCTAGATTCGCGGATACGGACCGGCCTCGAATCTCCTCCTTTCTTGCAAGTTAGCCCCCCCCCCCCCCCCAGAGCGGTTGGAATCAACTGATCGGCGCACGAGATTCTGGCGTGTTCCGACCGCTCTTCGATTCCGTGCGTTTCTCCTGCCCTCCCTCAAGGGCATGTACCCTTACCCTGCCCCCCCCCCCCCCCCATCTCACCATGAGCCAGACTCTTTCCGCCTCCAAGGCGAAGATTGAGCGCGAGGTGTTTCCCAAAAACATCGCGCCACGTATCACCACTCACGTTCCTCCCGTACTGGTCAAGCACGACGCCCCTACCCGCCGCGAGCTGCTGCGCTACCAGCAAAACCTCTCCGAGTCTTACCTGCCGGGCGTCGAAGCCGTTGGTGCGGGTTACAACCTCTATGGCGAATATGCGTCGGCCAAGAGCATTACCGTCCAACTCTTCGACTGGTCGAAGGCGACCAAACGCCCGGTCTCCTTCAAACCCAACAATGTCGTGCCCGACGTGATCGACGTGCAGCAGCAAGACAGCTACCGCTACAGCAACAGCACGGGCAACAGCATCTCGAAGTTCCAGGAAGACTTCACCGCCAAGGTGACGGTGTCCGGCGCCTACAATCTGTTCTCGGCCTCCGTCTCCAACGAATACAGCTCCAGCAGCCTACGGGTGGCGGAAAACGAGTTCTCCCGCATCCAGCAATCCGTCACCCTCTGGTCGCTCGTCCTGCGACCCGACTTCGAGAAGCTGCGTTCGCTGCTCTACGACGACGTGCGCAAGCTGATCGACAACGCGAGCAGCGACCAGGATTTCGAAACCCTCTTCAACCTCTACGGCAGCCACTTCCTCAGCGGCATCATCATGGGCGGGCGCGCCGTCCTCTCTTCGGCCACCAACAAGGTGCAGGTCGACAAGAGCTTCTCCAACGAAACGGTAGCCCAGGCCAGCTATCAGGGCTTTACCGGCCAGTTGAGCACCGAGGCGCGCGCGAAGTACTCGCAATCGATGTCGAGCTTTCAGCAAAACTCGGAAATGCGACACTTTGTGACGGGCGGCGATTCGACCGTCGCCTCAAGCGTGTTCTCCGGCGTCAAGGCCGACTTCGACAAGTGGGTGGCGACCGTCGGAACTTCCCCCGACTTCATCGACTTCATGAGCAACAACCCGCTGACGGGGCTCTGGGTGCTGTGCGTAGATTCCACCAATCGGGCCAACATGCAGCGCTACTTCACCGAAGTGTGGGGGCCGCGCAAGTCGAGGGAAGCCCAGATCTACGCCAACTACATCGACGCCTTGGCCGTCGTCTATGGCGGCAGCTCCGAAGTGCCGCCGCCAGCGGGCTACACCAAGATCCCCTACGACCTCAATCGCGGGGCCGGCGGCCAATACATCTACCTGTGCTACCACAAGATGAGCGTCAACCCGATGCACCTGCAGGACCAGCCCGCCTGCATCACTGACATCCTCTTCGTCAAAGGCAAAGGAGCGCCCGCCCCGAGCGGCTATACCAAGATCGATGTCGACCTCAACAAGGGTGCGGGCGGCGAGTATATCTACTTGTGCTACAAGTCGATTGCCTACAACCCCATGGAGTCGATCAAGGGCATCACCATCGTTGGCGGCGGCAACCCGGACATCCCGCCCCCCTACGACTTCACCAAAGTGCCGCAAGACCTGAACCAGGGCGCCGGCGGCGACTACATTTATCTCTGCTATTCCAAGACAGCATAGCATTAAGCGCAGAACGGTTAGCGGGAGAGAATTGCAGGCTCTCCCATCCTCATAGGACCGCCCCATTGCACAGGGGGCGGTCCTTCTTTTTTTGACTGGTTGAAACCGCGAAGGCTGACGCCGCGCGGCAACGCGCTAGGCTCGGGCGCTACCCCCTTATGAGCCCCTCCCCTGCTTCCACCGAACGCCCAAGTTTTTGGGAAAAGCTGGCCTACGCGCTCGGCGATACCGGGACGGCCCTTGCGTGGCGCCCGCTGATGACTTTTTTGCCGATCTTCTACACCGATACGGTCGGCATCCCCGGCGCGGCGGTGGCCACGCTGCTCCTGGTCGCCCGCGTCTCCGACGGTTTTACCGACGTGGCGATGGGCACGATTGCCGACCGCACGCAGACGCGCTGGGGACGCTACCGCCCCTGGATCCTCTGGTCGGCGGTGCCATTCGGGCTGTTACTGGCACTGGCCTTCACCTCGCCCGGCCTGGGTGACACCGGCAACCTTGTGTGGGCCTATGTCACTTACATCCTGCTCACGCTGGCCTTTACCGCCAGCAACGTGCCCTACTCCTCCCTCACCGGGGTCATCACCGGCCACGTGCGGGAGCGGACGGTCGTCTCGTCGTTCCGGTTCTTCGGGGCCTTTGCGGGCGGTGCCTTGGCGCTGGGGCTGGCGGAGCGGCTGGTGACCTACTTTGGGCAGGGCGATGATGCACGCGGCTACACCATTACCTTCAGCATCTACGGGGCGATGCTGGCAGCGTTCCTCCTGATCACGTTCTTCGGCACTCGCGAGCGCGTGCAACCGCAGATCACCAAAACCCGCCTGCTGGACGATTTGCACGACCTTCTGCGCAACCACGCTTGGCTCATCCTGCTGCTGGTCGGCTTCCTCTGGGTCACCTACGTCGCGATCCGGCAAGGCGTGATCATGTATTACTTCACGCACTACATGGAGCGTCGCGACCTCGTGGGCCCGTATATGACGGCTCTGGTGCTGGCCAGCCTCGCCGCCACCGTCGTGACGCCCGTGCTCGCGCGCTGGATGGGCCAACGCACACTTTTCCTCGGCGCGATGGCAGTTTCCGGCGCGGCGGCGGCCGCTACCTATCTGGCCGGTCCGGACAACCTGCCGCTGATCTTCACGCTCGGCATCGTGTCCGACTTCGCGGCGGGGGCCTTCCCGGTGCTGTTCTTCTCCATGCTGGGTGATGCCGCCGATTACTCGGAGTACAAGTTTGGGCACCGCGCCACCGGCCTCGTCTACTCTTCCGGCACCTTTGCGATCAAGCTGGGCAGCGGCATCGCGGGCGCAGTCATGCTCTACGTGCTGGGCCGCTATGGCTACTCCGGCACCGAAGAAGTCAAAAGCGCCACCGCCCTCGAAGGCATCCGCCTCGTCATGAGCGTCGTGCCCACCGCCTTCATCGTCGCCTGCGCCGCCGTGCTGATCAGCTACCCGCTCACCCGCCGCCGCATGGAAGAAATCCAGCACGCCTTGGAGGAACGGCGGAGGGAAGTGACATTACGCAAGGACCTCCCTTAACAGTAGCTCCATCTGATCTTCAAAGGCGTAAGCCTCCAACACGGACACGTTTTTCTTCGTCAATGAGATTCCCCATTCGGGGGCGCTCTTCTGCCCCTCTCCGTTATAATCTCGGTCGCACAACAAGCTATTGGGCCGGAGCCATTCGGTCGAACGAATCAGATACATCCGAGGAACTTCGTTCTCTCGCAACAACACAAGAATGCAAAAGCGCTTCGGATGCAGCTTGAAATGCTGCTTTCGCATAAACACGTAATTTGACCTGGTAACCGATTTAACCTGAAACTCCCAAAACTCGCCATCCTTCACACGAGCGACAAAATCAATCCCATGGTCATCGACTTCGGGCGTAAAGACTTGAAGTCCGAAGCGAGCGAGCTCCATCTTAGCAAAGTATTCAGCATACCGGCCGAGTTGCCGAGTGTTTAGGTGTTTCCAGGAGTAGGGAGGCATTTTTCAGCAGCGAAGGTCTATCTTCGGACGTGTGGAGTCATTAACAGTCGGCACACCTTGTGCCAAGGCTTAAGGGTTGCATATGATGAGACTTCGACGCGCGTGGGCCTTGGTCGCCTTGGGAACAGTAGCTGCACCGCTGGCCAACGCTGCCGCCACCCTTTCGCCCGGCTGGCCGGAGGTGACGCAGACGGCGCACCCGTGGATTCGCTGGTGGTGGCCGGGCAGTGCAGTCGATGAGGCCAACCTCACGGCGGAACTGGAATCGTTTCAAACGGCGGGCCTGGGCGGAGTCGAGATTACGCCGATCTACGGCGCGCGTGGGGCGGAAGAGCGCTACGTCGCATACCTCTCGCCGCGCTGGGTGGAGCTGCTGCAGCACACGGGCGCCGAAGCCAATCGGCTGGGCCTGGGCGTAGATATGGCAACCGGCACGGGCTGGCCTTTTGGTGGGCCGTGGGTGCCAGTGGAGGATGGCGCACAGGCACTGACCGTGCAGGCAGGCCAGTGGGCGATGGAGCCGACGAAGCAGCAGGTAAAGCGGGCGGCTCCGGGCGGCGAAGGCACCGTGCTCGATCCCTATTCCCCCGACGCGCTGGAGCGCTACCTGAGCCACTTCGACGAGGCGCTGATAGGTTTCCCGGACGAGCTGGTGCGGTCTCAGTTTCACGACTCTTTTGAATACTATGGCGCCAACGTGACCGGCGCGTTTGCGGATGCTTTCGAACGCCAGCACGGCTACCGCATCGAGCCCTACGCGGCTGAAGTCCTGAGCGAGAACCCGACCACCGCACCGGATAAACTGGCGCGGATCAAGCGCGACTACCGGGCCACGCTCGACCACCTCCATCAAAGTTACCTGCAACAATGGGCCGACTGGGCACACGGGCACGGCTGGAAGACGCGCAACCAGTCCCACGGCGCGCCGGCCAACCTGCTCGACCTCTACGGCATCGCCGACATCCCCGAGACGGAGACCTTTGGCTCCACCCCCTTCCCCATCCCCGGCCTGCGGCGCGAGCCCGACCGCATCGGCAAAGATGTGCCCGAGCCGCTCGTGACGCGCTTTGCCTCGTCTGCCGGGCATGTAATGGGCAAGCCTCTCATCTCGTCCGAGACGGCCACCTGGCTGCGTGAGCATTGGCACGTAACGCTTGCGGGCGTGAAGCCGGAGGTGGACCGCCTGTTCCTCGACGGCATCAACCACGTCTTTTATCACGGCGCCGTCTTCTCCCCCGCCGACGCGCAATGGCCGGGCTGGCTCTTTTACGCCTCCACGCAGTTCAACCCGCGCAACCCGTGGTGGGAAGATTTCGGCGCGCTCAACGCCTACGTGGCGCGCGTGCAAAGCGTCTTGCAGAGTGGCCAGCCCGACAACGATTTGCTCGTCTACTGGCCGCTGGACGACCTCTGGCACTCACCTGACGGCCTGCAGCAACTGCTGTCTGTCCATCGTCCCGAATTTGCGACTGGTACCGCCTTTGGGGAAACGACGCGCCAACTGCGCGAACACGGCCACAGCTTTGACTATATTTCCGATGCCCAACTCCGCCTGAGCCACGCGGAAGACGGTCGCATCGTGACGCCCGGCACAAGCTACGCCGCACTAGTCGTGCCCCCCGTGCAGCACATGCGGCTGGAGACCCTGCGTGCACTGCTCGAATTGGCCGAAGGTGGGGCCACCGTCATCATGCAAGGTTGGCCGGAAGACGTGCCGGGGCTCGGTCGGCTGAAAGAGCGACGCGCCGAGCTGAAGGACCTGCGCCAACCGCTCAAGTTTCAGCATGACCGCCAGCTGGGGGTCGATGTAGCAAAGGTCGGACGCGGAAGGGTTCTCTTGGACGAGGATGCATTGTCCGCCCTGCCCCGTTTGCCGGGGGTGCGCCCGGAGGCGATGCACGCGCAAGGGCTGGAGAGTATCCGGCGGCGCACGACGGACGGCTGGGACTACTTTATCGCCAACCTCGGCGCCGAACCGCGCGAAGGCTGGTTCCCCCTCGGCGTTGAGGCCTCGACCAGCACCCTGCTCGATCCCTTGACCGGGCGTGGTGGCGTGGCGGCCATGCGCCAGACCCCCAACGCGACCGAAGCCTATCTGCAACTGGCGCCCGGCGAGTCGCTGATCCTCCGCACCGTGGCCGACGGCAAGTCAAGTGGCCCGGCTTGGCCTTACACCGAGCCTGCCCAGCCCGTGCAAACCCTACCGGGACCGTGGCGCGTGAAGTTTGTGAACGGCGGCTCTATCCTGCCCGATCCATTCGCCACCGACCAACCCGTCAGCTGGACGACGGCCCCGGGCGCCGACGCCGAGCGCTTCAGCGGCACCGCCCGCTATTCCACGACCTTCGAACTTGACCCCACCATCGCCGACGGCTGGCAACTCGACCTCGGAGACGTCCGCGAAAGCGCCCGGGTATGGGTCAATGGCCAACTTGTCGGCACCGCCTGGAGCTTGCCCTACCGCCTCCTGCTCGACGGGGATCTACGCGCAGGCACCAACGAACTCGCCATCGAAGTCACCAACACGGCCGCCAACCGCATCCGCGATCTCGACCGCCGCAGCGTCGACTGGAAGATCATGCGCGAGATCAATTTCGTAAATATCCACTACCGCCCCTTCGACGCCTCTGGGTGGCCCGTGCAACCGGCAGGCCTGCTCGGCCCCGTAAAGCTCGTGCCGCTGGAGCGGGTGGAAGTGAAGTAATATCAATCCCTCAAAGCTTTTTCAAAATAAGAGGCCAGACAGCATAAAACCTCGAAAACGGCCCTAAGATCCTACCTTAGACGAGGATATAGATGCACGAAATAACGCCAACGAATGCCTATATTAAACAAAAAATCGCCTGCAGACTTAGTGCAAAATACTCATAGAGCACGACTCCCTCCATTATCGAGGAGGCAAGCAAAAGGATTTGACCCTTCAAGCCCAGTAGGGATGTAATCACTCCGTATGACGGAAACTCGGTTCATAAAGCTGTCTGCAATAGATGAACCTGCATCTCGCCTCTCGAATCGATAATATGCAGATCAGTAGATATTCTCCCAAGTCCTCGCTCTCGAAACCTGCAGATCTCTTCCGTGAAATGGCCCGCGACTTGAAAGCGGGTCAGGAATTGGCAGTGCGCTTGGCTTTACGCGACTTTACCGCTCAATACCGTCAAAGCTACGCTGGGTATGTGTGGGCGATATTACCGCCCCTGCTGGCATCGGCCGCTTTCTTGATCCTGCGCTCGGGCAACGTGTTAAATCCTCAGGGCATATACATTCCCTACGCGGCCTATCTGTTCATCGGCATGATTCTGTGGCAGATTTTTGTCGAGTCGCTCATGGCCCCAGCCAAAGTGTTGACCGCGTCGAAGGACATGATGATCAAGGTGAACTTCCCTCGCGCGGCATTAATTCTGTCAGCGATCTACACTGCGCTCATCGGTCTCGCAATCAGAATGGCAGTCCTGCTGCCAGTCCTCCTCTATTTCCGCATCCCTCCCAGCTGGGAAGTCCTCTTTTTCCCTCTTGGCCTTGCCGCAATTGTGCTGCTCGGCAGCGCGATCGGCCTTCTCGTGGCCACCGCGAGTTTGCTTTATACCGACTTTGGCCGAGGTCTCCAGATGATCACGAATATTTGGATGTTTTTGACTCCGGTCTTTTTTGCTGCAGAGCGCGGCGGCATCCTGGGCAAGGTGATGACGATCAACCCTGTGACACACGTGCTGCTTCCAACCCGTGACTGGCTGACTGGCGTGCCCGTGCATGACCTGACTGGTTTCTTTATCGTCACCACTGGCAGCATTCTTTTTCTTCTGCTGGGTTGGCTTGTGTTCCACCTGACTCTGCCGCGGCTGATCGAGCGTATGGGCATGTAGCCCCTTGATCCCAATCCCCGCCTCTCCAACCAAAGCACTTATCCAAATGGCAAACCCGCCTTCTGATAGTGACGTCTTGATCCGCGCGGAAAATGTGGGCAAGACTTTCTGCACAGACCTGAAGCGCTCACTCCTTTACGGCGCACGAGATAGCTTGGGCGACATTTTTCCAGCCGCCCAACGGCGCCTTGACAGCGGCGGACGACCGATCCTACGCCCGTCTGAATTTTGGGCCAATCAGAACATCTCTTTTCAGGTACGCCGCGGTGAAGCCTATGGCCTCATTGGCCATAACGGTGCCGGCAAGACGACCTTGCTCAAAATGCTCAACGGGCTGATCAAGCCAGACACTGGGTATATTGAAATGCGGGGCCGTGTGGGCGCCTTGATCGCTCTCGGCGCCGGTTTTAACCCTGTGCTGACTGGACGTGAGAATGTTTACATCGCAGGGGCGGTCATCGGGATCAGCAAAAAGGAAATGGATCGAAGATACGACGAAATTGTGGATTTTGCTGAAACCCATGATTTTATGGAGACACCGCTGCGCAATTATTCATCTGGCATGCGTGTGCGCCTGGGCTTTGCGATTGCTTCATCAATCGACCCCGATGTCCTCCTGCTCGATGAGGTGCTCGCGGTTGGAGATATGACTTTTGTGGTCAAGTGCCTGAACCGCGTGCGCGACATGATGAGCCGCTGTGCCGTTATCCTCGTCTCGCACCGCATGCAGCAGATATCCAACTTTTGCACCCATGTGCTCATGCTAGAGCATGGCCAGATTAGCTACCACTCCAACGACGTACCGCGTGGGATCGACCTCTACCTCTCGCGAATTGCAAGCCACTCATCGACTGCCGGCACTGGCCAAGTCTCCTTCTCCAATGCCTCGATAATTGGAGAAAACAAGCACGACGATACGTTCCGCCCGGATGAAAAGCTTGCCCTTCATCTTGAATTCGAGGTGGTGGATGACATTGAAGTCAGCATTTTCGCGACAATCTGCAGCCAGGACCAAAACCCTGTCATGGTCCTCGATCTCAGCGATTCAGATAAAAGGCTACGCAACTTCCGGCGCGGCAAATACCGCGTAGCGGTCGACCTTGGAGCGCTGGAGCTTTCCCCCGGTCGCTACACCTTTATCCTCAATGCGAAAATCGGTGGGGTATCTGGAGATCAGATTGCGCGAGCGGAGGGGGTCGCACCTTTCCTGATTTCGGGAGATGTGATGCGGTATTCACCTTTCGCCCGATCGGTTTACTGCACCGTAACCACCGCCTGAAAGCAACACCCATCACATAGCCCAAGCTGAATTGTGAAAGTCGGCATTCTCACTCATCACTGGCTCGCCAATTTCGGAGCCAACCTTCAGGCCTTGGCTACGGCTCGAGCACTGCGCCAGTTGGGCTGCGAGCCTATTATAATAGATTACCGGCTACCCGTGCTCGAAGCCCTCTACCGCAAGAGGGTTTCTCTCGACCAATTACAAACTCACGAAGCGTTTTGCCAAGAATACCTGCCTCTAAGCGAAGTCTGCACCTCCACGGAGGAAGTCATTTCCGTTGCGAAATCACATCGGCTCGATGCGGTCATTTCCGGCAGTGATGCGGTATTGCGGCTGGATTCAAAATCTGACCGAGAGGACCTTACCTTTCCAAACGCTTTCTGGCTGGACTGGTGCAATGAAGCAGGGATTGCCCATACCGGCTTCATTGCACCCAGCGCCATGGGGAGTAAGTACTACCAACTAAGTGGTCGAACCAGACGCGGAATACGCTTGGCCTGCCAGAAGCTGGACTATATTTCCACACGAGACCGGTGGACTCAGTGGATGTTACGCCTATGTGGCGTGCCTAACCGGGCTATCCACTACTGCCCCGACCCAACCAGTGTCTTGCCCAGTCTCCTTAGCTCTGCTGAGCTAAAAGTGCCAGAAGAGTCTCCACCATACATAATCGTTAGCCTTTATGAGGATACGCGCCCTAGTACCTGGATTGATGATCTTGTAAGCAGCGCCCATGCCTCTGGCTACAAGGTTTTTTCCCTTCCCCACCCCGAAGGAGAAACACGAGGTAATTTTGACCGAATCCTCGGGCTTCCAATGAGCCCGCTAGAATGGGTTCAGTGGCTTGCAAACGCATCCGGTTACGTTGGCGTGCGCTTTCATCCCATCATGCTCTCGATGGTATTGGGTGTACCTTTTGTCGCCCTCGATACTTATGATGTAGGCCTAAAATGGGCGGGAAGTAAGCTTAAGCGCAAGCTGAGACACCGGCTCAATCCGCACACCCGAGTTATGAGCAAGACATTTGATCTCTGCGCCCGTGCTGGTCGCGAGCGCTATGCTTTCCCAACTTACCGGTTCAACCAGGCCACGCCTGCCCTTATTATGCAAATGCTGCAGGAACAGCGAGAAAACCCCTTGCCTTCTCACTTTTACCAGCAGCGCCACGACCTCTTTTACAAAGCACTAAAAACAGCGGTAGGACACCTATCCACTGCAGACTGATCTCTCCATTTTCGCCTGACACCAACCATGAGAAGACAAATCCTGAAACTCTTTAGACGCTTGGGCTTCTTTCATACCAGAATTGCGGGCCGTAACGTCTTCTGGAAACGCCGCGGCGATGAAAAGCTCTATGTCAACGCGCTGAGGGATGCTGAGGTCTATCAACGGCACGCTATATTCTCTCTAGATGATTTAGGTGAAGAGCAGTGTCTATCGCGCCTTACAATGCTTGCCCACGGTATCGAAAAAGCTTTGTCACTGTCGGCAGTAAAAAAACCATTCTTCCTCGCTAAGTTCCCGATTCTAATCCAACTAGCAGCCAAAGTAGTGGACAACGGCTGGAACACAGGCGACGAGCGTTTTATCATGGCACAGGATGCCGCGGTAGCCTATTTCAAATTTCATGAAGGCTCACCGGAAGTAGATGCTTTTCGCGAGGAAGCCCAACGTGTTTTTGGCAACCTAGAAACATTCACCCAATCGCCACTAATCGAATTAATGCCGGCGGAGTCGGTGGTTTCATTTCAGGATTTCAAAGCGTTCTGCCACTCTCGACACTCCGTCCGCTCATTCTCGGACCAAACTGTCCCGCGCGAGGATCTCACCTCCGCTATAGAGCTTGCCCTGCGCACTCCTTCAGTCTGCAACCGTCAACCCTGGAAGGTCAAAATCCTGGATGAAAGAGAAGAGATTGCGAGTGCTTTCAAGCTGCAGAATGGCAACACTGGCTTTGGTCACGAAGTCCGTACACTTCTCCTTACCGGAGCCGATATGCGCTCCTTTCTGGGACCAGAAGAGCGCAACGAACCTTGGATCGACGCTGGAATGTTCTCCATGTCGCTCGTTTATGCATTGCACGCCAAAGGCATTTCGTCTTGCACCCTCAATTGGTGTGTAGATGCCGAGCGCGATGCCCAGCTTAGAAAGCTGCTGGGTTTGCCAGAATGGTTCCGCGTCACGATGTTCATTTGCGTGGGTTATCCGCGTGAAGGGGCAAGCGTTGCCGCATCTCGCAGACGTCAACTGAACGACTTCATATTGTAAGGCTCAAAAAGAGTAGATCTGCCTTCGACGGCATTTTTTCGATATATCTTGGGTTTTAAGCACGCGCCTCGATGTCCCATCTCACCAAGCCACCTGTCCTGTTCCTGATCTTCAACCGGCCCGAACCTACCGCTCGGGTTTTCGAACGCCTACGTGAGATTCAGCCAACGCAGCTTTATATCGCAGCAGATGGGCCTAGAGCACAAAAAGCTGGCGAAGCCGAATTGTGTGCACAAACACGAGCCATTGTAGCGAACATTGACTGGCCCTGTGAATGCAAGACCCTCTTCCGGGAAGAAAACCTAGGATGCCGCGATGCAGTTTCGAGCGCAATAACGTGGTTTTTTGAGCAGGTGGACGAAGGTATCATTCTGGAGGACGACTGCCTCCCTGAACCATCGTTTTTCCCCTTTTGTAGCGAACTACTTGCGCGATACCGCTATGACAAACGCGTAGCGACAATCGGAGGTTATGGTGAAATCTCCCGCCAAGCATTTGGTGAAGCCTCTTATGGGTTTTCCCTCTACAATATACCATGGGGCTGGGCAACCTGGAAGCGCGCCTGGGCATACTATGAAGGCACTCCTCCAGACTTTGAGACCTTAATGGACAGCACGTGGCTACAAGACCTCCACGGGAGCCCGGAAGTAGCTGAATACTGGCGCACCCAATTTCGTCGCATCTCGATTTGGGATTTTCTCTATCGCCTATCAATCTGGCGTAACGGTGGCCTTTGCATCATACCCGCAGTCAACTTGATCTCCAATATCGGATTTGGAGCAGATGCTACTCACACACAAAATGCGGGCGCGGCGAACGACTCCCGCCCAACTGAACCGATTACATTTCCACTGCGCCACCCGGCCTACGTGAGCCGCAATTATGAAATTGATCGCGAATTGAACCGCACCCGATTTCATGTTAAGCCCAAGATCACCCCGCGGCCCATTTCCAAGCGTATGGAACGTTTTGACCCCATTGCCCACAAGCTAGCCAGAAAGCTCCGCAAGTTTATTAGATAGTGGAGAATATCTTCGACTGGAAAACGCCAGTAACAAAACGTCATGAAGCTTATATTCCTCGTTTCCCAGCCGCGAGCAGGCTCGACCATGTTGCAGCGGGTGATTACCAATCATCCGGATATTGCCACCGTCAGTGAGCCTTGGATAGCCCTGCCCTTGATGCGTCTTTATGGATCTACCCCATTCTACATCGATAGAGACACCCAACTCGCTCGAACGGCCATTAATGACAATTGGAAACAATCAACCGATGAGCCCGCCAAAATCATGGCACGCATGCTGAGCTCCTACTATCAGGAGTTAGCTAAAGACTCCCCGTATTTTCTCGATAAAACACCTCGCTATTACAAGATACTTCCACAGTTGCATGCAGCATTCCCAGAGGCTTACTTCATTTTACTACTAAGAGATCCCATTGCGGTCGCCCGCTCCATCCTTAAAACCTGGATGCCCGCCTCTATTTATAGAGCTTCAGACGAGTTTTACGAAGACCTCTGCTTCGCTCCCAAAATGTTACTAGAATTTTCCAGATCATGCGAATCTGACCGCTGCATGACGATTCGTTACGAGGACCTTCTGAAGGATCCAGAAGCATTTTTAAGGAATATCTATACGCGACTGGGGCTTAAATATTCCAGTGAATACCTTGATCCTAGCAAAAATAACAAATGCGATGGAATCTTTGGAGACCCCGTGAATGCACACAAAACAAAATCCATTGGCGGAGTGACAAATAAGACAAGCGATCAGCCCAAATACACTGATGCGCTTATTCGTGGATATACGCACTTCCTAGGTAAAGACTTTTTAAGCAGTTACGGCTATTCCCAAACGGACATCTCTGGCCCAACCTCCACATTTGAATTATTCACCCTGAATTACCAAAGAACGTTATCAAAATCAAGTTGTTATAGCTTAAAGCATCTTCTCCAAATGAAGCGCCTTGCAAGACGTGCAAAACGAGAGGCTTAAAGAATTTTAGACATAAAGCTACGGCTAGAATCGAAAAGGCATTTCTTTCAACTGTAGAGGGCTCAACCGGAAACCCGACAAGCCAAAAAAGCCACCTCTGGGCGGAGGTGGCTGGAAATCCAAGCTAAAACCGGATCCGTTCTAGAACTCGTTTTCGAACACGTAGGCTTGTGCGTCGTAGCTCCAGAAGCGGCGGTACTGGCCGGGCTTGCCAATGTAGCTATACCAGCCGTCGCCCGTCCCGTCTTCAGCAAAGACGTAGAAGTTGGGGAAGAGCGCGCGGCTGTGCATCACCCAACGGCCCATGCCGCTGTCATAAAGCCAGTAGTTGCCATTGGAGTCGATGCTGGAAGCCCATTGCCAGCCGTGGGTCGCGGAGCTGACCCATGGGTAGTAACCTTCGTAGATCCACTCCTTGTAGAGGTAAGACCATCGCCAGCCATCTTCGGTCAAGGGAGCGAAGGGAGCGGTGAAAATCGAGCGGATTTCGGGTTCCCACTCCACTTGGTCGATCGTGAAAGTCTCAGTGCCTGAAATGTAATAGTAATCGGAGCTGTTGTGTAAGCGTCACGCCAAGCGCCGTCACTACGGGCTGGACGTGTAAGCTGTCATAGTTGTGATAGCTTTCATCGGTATGACGTTTATGACCGCGATGACTTCTTGCGCTTCAAGCGGCGATGTTTTGGGCCTTCGCCTTGGCT